>NZ_JBEOOL010000006.1:0-181354 GCF_040309225.1 Pseudoalteromonas sp. GW168-MNA-CIBAN-0100
ATAAAATCGCGACTACGCAATATCGTAGCAGCGGGTTTACCCCGCGACATTTGGCAACTAATCTCCCAAACGAAAAAACGATGCGCGATGTAAAATCGCGACTACGATAGTCCACCAAATAATGTAAGTAGTGCTATAAGTACTAAGTAAAATAATACATTGCGCTTAACAAGCTTAATCATACAAGTGGCCTCGTAGGTACAGCCGTAATAACGCTTTTCAACTTGCTCTGCAGCCAGCGCAGTACATGTTACTACTTCTCGGTTTGGAGATTTAAAGTTAAGTACGTAACGTAGCCAACAGCTTGTGCCTTTATTAAAGTTACCTATTACTAAATAACCAAAGCTGGTAATACGTGCAGGTAACCAGTCGAGCCAAAACAATAATTTATGTATAAGTTTAAAACGCTTAGCAAATATTACTTTATGATCTTCTCGTACTAAATCAGCTAAAGTACGTACCAGTGCATATAAAACCGCACCTGGCGCGCCTAAAACAACGAACCAAAAAATAACCGCACAGTAAAATCTAAAGTTTACCCACGCCAATGTTTGCCCAAAGGTTTCGCCACCATCTTGATCATCAGTACGCTTTTGACCTATTTGCAACGCATATAAAGATGCAGCAGTACCGTCATCTCGCGTTAACGCATTTAAATACGACTTATATAAAGCACGCTGCTTAGCACAACCAAAGCAAACCAAAAGCACCGCGATATTAATGCCCAACTGCCACAAAACAAAATCAGATAAACAATAAATTAGTGCCATCGCAATCACTGGAAGTAAAAGCCAAATTAAAAAGCCCGGTGCTGAGCTAAATAAGCCCTTATCACCAAGTAATTTATTAGAGCGATTTAAATAACCATTTGCGTAATAACTTATCTGCCAGTAATTAGACCGAGCCCCTAAGCGCTCTAGTATTAATGCAATTATTATAGAAACTAAAATCATGGGAATAACTCTCTTAACTTAGCTGTTCAAGCATATTAAAAAACAATGGCCAATTAAAGCTACTACCAGGATCGGTTTTACGCCCTGGAGCAATATCGCAATGCCCAACAATACGCGAAGGGGTAATTTTTGGATAGCGTTGCATTATAGATTTACTAATTATAGTTAATGTTTTGTACTGTTCTAAAGAATATGGTGCGGTGTCGGTACCTTCAAGTTCAATACCAATACTAAAGTTATTACACGCAGGCGCGTCCTCATACTCAGATTGGCCTGCATGCCAAGCACGCTTTTCAAAAGGTACGTATTGTATAGCCTCACCGGTGCGCTTTATAAAGCAATGGGCCGATACACGTAAATTCTTTAAGTCACTAAAACTCGGATGAGCATTGCAATCAATGCACCCCATAAATAACTCATCAACGAAAGGTGTACCAAACTGCCCTGCTGGCAATGATATATTGTGAATAACCAATAAAGAAATATCAGCCTCATCAGGGCGCTCATCAAAATGCGAACAAGGCCGCTGTGCTACCGTACTTAAAACACCGTCTAAATCTATTTTCATGATACGTTTATTATATAAATATCAAGATATACATAGCACTGATGCTAATGGATTTATTAAAAAAATGATAGTAACAAGCGAGGTATAAAACCTCACCTACAAATAATTCAAACCCATACGTAGATGCGAATTTACTACAAGCGCTTATCTTTATATTGGCGAAAAGGCAATCGCTTCTCTTTCTTTTATAAACATAGTAAAATTTGCTTAATTTATTAACGCTTATGAGCTTTTATTATGTCTATCCCGCACTCTTTAGTTAGCCAACTTGTCACTCTTGCACTCGACGAAGATCTAAATTATCAAACAGCTCAAGACGGAGATATTACCGCGCAGCTTATCTCTCAGAGCGAGCAAGCCAACGCCAAAGTAATCACTCGCGAAGACTGCATTTTTTGCGGAAAAGACATCATCCTTGAAGTATTCAAACAAGTAGACCCAAGCGTTAAGGTTAATGTACTAATAAACGACGGCGACGCAGTTAAAGCAAACAGCACATTATTTACCGCTATTGGCTCGGCTCGTTCAATATTAACTGCCGAACGAACTGCCCTTAACTTTGTGCAAACGTTATCAGGCACTGCAACTACTACAGCGCATTACGTAAAAGAGTTAAGTGGTACAACTACGCAACTACTCGATACACGCAAAACCATACCTGGTCTGCGCGCTCTTCAAAAATACGCAGTAAAATGTGGCGGGGGTGCAAACCATCGTATTGGGTTATTTGACGCTTTTTTAATTAAAGAAAATCATATAGCGGCTTGTGGCACAATAAACAAAGCCGTAGCTCAAGCTAAACAAAACCACCCGAACAAACCTGTCGAAGTCGAAGTAGAATCACTCCCTGAACTTAAGCAAGCGATTGAGGCTGGTGCCGACATAATCATGCTCGACAATTTTAGCGTAGAGCAAATTAAACAAGCTGTAATTTTGACCAACAAACGTGCAAAACTAGAGGTTTCAGGCAATATGACCCTAGAAACGCTCAAAACTTATTCACAAGCCGGCGTCGATTTTATATCAAGCGGAGCGTTAACAAAAAACTTACAATCAATCGATTTATCGATGCGTTTTGAACAATTTTAAAGCAACAACTGCCAATTAATACCGCTAATCGATTGACAAGTTAAGTAAAAAAGCATTAAATAACCCGAAAGGCTTACTTTGTAACATTTTGTTAAATAAAATCGCTTTTTTATAAGAAGATACGTGCTAAATACTAAAATAAAATGGTAGACTAATTCTGTTGTACTATTTTATTTTAAAAGGTAGTCATAAATAACTAGTACCTTTAGTTTTTAAAGACATAATTAAAAACTAAAGGTACTAAACTACTTACTTTATGCCTATATTATTTGTTACTACAACATGTAGCGCTCTTAGTAAACTTTTATAGTTAGTACTAAACATAATGAATTCACATACGGCTTTTGTGTTTCATACTCTAAAGCTAAAGTGTAATAAAATTAATTTTAAGTAAAACTGTAAAGTAAATCAGTTAAATTAAGTGAGGCATTCTTGCCGCTTAAGTGATTTAACTTACAAAAATCTATCCTTTAGGAGAGGAAACATGAAAACAATGACTCAAAAACAACAGGGGTTCACCCTAATTGAATTAATGATTGTAGTAGCAATCATCGGTATTCTTGCTGCAGTAGCACTACCTGCGTATCAAGATTACACAAAGCGAGCTCACGTAAGTGAAGGTATAACTCTAGCCGCATCAGCAAAAGCTGCAGTTACTGAATACTATGTATCACAAGCTGCTTGGCCTACAAACAATACAACTGCTGGCCTACCAGATGCTACTGCAATCACTGGCAACGCAGTTAAAAGCGTAGCTATCGGAAATGCTAATGGTAATATCACAGTTACTTACAATGACAAAGTTACTGATGATGCAACTATAATTTTCGCGCCATCTATTGCTTCTGGCGGTGGTTCAATAACTTGGACATGTAATACTGGTTCTGTAGACGGTAAATTCAAACCAGCTAATTGCCGTTAATATAATTATCAAGCGTAGCTTTAAGCTACGCTTGAAATACATCCTATGCTTATTAACCTACTAATTTCCTTCCTATTTTTCTTTTTTACGTTATTTAATTGGTATATTCATTTAGGTTCACAAAACCTAGGAATTAAATCTGTAGAAAAAAAACTTTCTAATGCACTATCAAATGGCCCTTTTTTATATGAGGTATTTACATTCACTGTTGGGGTCTTAATTTCTATAATTTTTATAAGTTTAATCGCGAATGTTGTATCGGGTAATTTAAGAAAAATATCGAAAGATAGGTTATCTATTTTATTTTGTTTAATTTTAACGTGGCTATTTTTACCAACAGCTATACTAAGTTTATCCAGTTACTTATATCCTGACCTATTCTTCAGCCATACTAACTTGGCAAATAAAACACTATTAACAATCGTGATATTATTTTTTTCTATATTACTATTATCATCTTTCTTTATTTCTAAAAATATAAAGATGACTTTATTTATATTTTTAATCTTACTTATCCCTAAATTTAATTCTTTTAACGTAACGAGTGTTCAACTCACTGATAAGCCAAACATATTCATTATCGGTATCGATTCTTTAAATCAAGATGAAATAAATGAAAAACAAACACCTTTCTTACAAGGCTTCTTAGATGAATCAAAATATCTACCGAACACTTATACACATGTTGCAAGAACATTCCCTTCATGGGTAAGTATTTTAACTGGCGACTACCCTTTAACTAATAAGGCCCGTTTAAACCTAACTAATTTCAATCAAATAGATTTAACTAAAACATTACCTTATTATTTAAAAAATGCTGGTTATATTAATTATTACATTCAAGATGAAAGACGTTTTAATAATATTGATGAAAGATTTTTTTTCGATAAAATAATAGGTCCGCCAGCCACTGCTGCAGAGTTCATCTTATCTAAATTTGTAGATCTGCCTTTACTTGCTCTAACATCAAGACTGAATTTTTTTAACTACTTTATGCCTCACTTACAGAATAATAGAGCTGTATGGGTTACTTACGACCCAAAAAGGTTTAACAAAAAAATAGACTTGGGCTTACAATCTTCTAAAAAACCAATATTTGCAGCTAGCCACTTCACTTTACCCCACTGGCCTTACAAAACAAATAATAAAGCTAATCATTTAAAAGGTAGCTATCAAAAATATCTAGAATCTATAAGAATGGTTGATGGCCAAGTTTCTAAATATATATCTAATTTAAAAAATAAAGGGTTGCTAGAAAACGCTTTAATTTTTATAGTTTCAGACCATGGTGAAAGTTTTTCTAGGGATATAGATACCCCTAGCCACGATGAATATTCAGAAATAATAAATTTAACCGGACATGGGACATCAATAGTTTCGGGCTCTCAGTATAAAACCTTATTCAGCTTTAAGTATTTAAAAAACAATAATCTTTATGACTTGGGCACAGTTGATACTAATCTCAATTATGCATTGTCTGATATCACGCCAACAATTATTGATATCTTAAAGTTAGATGTAGAAAAAGAGTTTGATGGAAAAAGCATCTTTAAAGTTAAAAATCAAAGAGTCATACCCTTAGAAAGCTCTTTACAACCAATGTTCAATAGCAAAGGAACAGTTGATGTAAATGGAACTATTAAGCAAAATGCTAACTTATTCGAAATAGATGCTTTAGGAAAGGTCATTATTAAGAAGAGCCTATATCAAAAAGCAGTAAACTCGAAACAAAGAGGTATTATTTTTGATAAATGGCAGTTATCTATTTATCCCGAACATGCTAATCAGATTTACATAACTGACTTAGAAAATAATATTTTATATAAAGACATTGATTTTCCAAACGTAAGGTTAAAGGAAGAACTATTAGATAAACTGTGTAGCCTCTATCTTGATGAAGTGATAGTTGCGCAGATAAAACCATGTAGTAATTTAAGCTATGTGTATAATCAATCCATAAAGGCACTATAATGGCTAAGCAAGCAAATAAAAAAAGTTTAGATACTTTCCAATGGATCGGAGTTAGTGCTAGAGGGAAACGTCTTGAAGGGGAGATCGCTGGGAATAGCATTGCATTGGTTAAAGCACAGCTTCGAAAGCAAGGTATTACGCCTTCAAAAGTAAAGCGTAAAGCAAAACCATTATTTGGCATTCAAAGTGTTCAAAAGATAACCCCAAAAGATATTGCGCTTGTAACTCGCCAAATTGCAACTATGCTGATGGCGGGCGTTCCGCTAATACAATCAATCGAGATGATCGGCTCAGGATCTACTAACAAAAGTGTTGCCAAGTTGATGATGACTATTGGTGATGAAGTTAAAGCTGGACAGACCTTGTCTTCATCACTTAGAAAGCACCCTCGTTACTTCGATGATTTATACTGTGACCTAGTAGCATCGGGCGAGCAATCAGGTGCGCTTGATAAAATATTTGATCGTGTCGCTATTTATAAAGAAAAATCTGAAGCATTAAAGTCAAAAATTAAAAAGGCGATGTTTTATCCAATTGCAGTATTAGTCGTTGCTGTAATCGTTACCTCCATATTACTTATTTTTGTTGTTCCGCAATTCCAAGATATATTTAATGGTTTTGGCGCAGAACTCCCTGCATTTACCTTATTTGTAATTGGCATATCTGAATTTATGCAGGAATATTGGTGGGTTGCATTAATTTCTGTTGTAGCTATGGGTTGGGCTTTTAAAGAAGCAAAGCTCAGGAGTCTAAAGCTTAGGGACGCAACTGACAGAACAGTACTTAAACTTCCTGTTATTGGCATGATTTTAAATAAGGCAGCCGTTGCTCGCTATGCACGTACTCTTTCGACCACTTTTGCTGCAGGTGTTCCATTGGTTGATGCACTTGATTCTGCCGCAGGCGCTTCAGGTAATGCTGTTTATCGTTACGCTATTTTAGATATTAAAGCAGAGGTTAGCTCTGGTAATCAAATGAACTGGGCAATGCGTAACTCAAAAATATTCCCTGATATGGTAATACAAATGGTCGCGATTGGTGAGGAGTCAGGCTCCTTAGATGGCATGCTTGAAAAGGTAGCCAACATTTACGAGCAAGAAGTGGATGATGCTGTAGATGCCTTATCTAGCTTACTAGAGCCATTAATAATGGCTGTTTTAGGCGTACTAGTAGGTGGTCTAATTATTGCTATGTACTTACCTATTTTCGAATTGGGCTCTGTTGTTTAATTTTTATTTAAATACGCTATTTAATTATTTGGTCGTTATATGCAAAGTATTATTGAAGTAATGCAAAGCCAACTGTGGTTTTATTTAACCACTATTGGCTTAATTAGTTTATGTATTGGTAGTTTTTTAAATGTAGTTATTTATCGCTTACCGCTAATGATGCAACGTGAGTGGCAAAGCGAATGCAGACTACTGTTAGAAGATGAACTTACAGGGAATAAACCTAAACAAGCCAATATCAACGAGCCTTTTAACTTAGTAAAACCCAACTCTACCTGCCCTAAATGTAAAACTGCCATTAAGCCTTGGCAGAATATTCCTATTATTAGTTGGTTAGCACTTAAAGGTAAATGCGCAAGTTGCAGTAATCCTATTTCGGCCCGATACCCTGCTGTAGAGCTAATTACTGCCCTATTAAGTTTAATTGTTGCCTATAGTTTTGGTACGACCGAGCAAGCTCTTTTATATATTTTTGTAACGTGGATTTTAGTTGCACTAACCTTTATTGATATTGACCACATGCTGCTGCCAGATCAACTTACACTTCCGCTTGTATGGCTTGCACTTATTGCCTCTGTAATGGGTTACACAATTACACCAACCGATGCCATTATTGGTGCGGCTTGCGGTTATTTAAGTTTGTGGAGCGTGTTTTGGTTATTTAAGTTACTAACCGGTAAAGAAGGTATGGGCTACGGCGACTTTAAACTACTCGCTGTATTTGGGGCATTACTTGGCTGGCAGTCATTACTTACTATTATTCTGCTTTCGAGCGTAGTGGGTGCCATTATAGGTATTGCATTGTTAAGTATACAAGGTAAAGACAAAGCGACCCCTATCCCTTTTGGGCCTTATTTAGCGATAGCTGGCTGGATTGCAATGCTTTGGGGCAACCAAATTCAAGGCGCTTATTTTAATTTAATTGGTTATTAAAATGAGTGAACAAATAACTAAAGTAAACAGCTGGGTATTAGGTTTAACAGGTGGTATTGGCTGTGGTAAAACAGCCGTAAGCAATATGTTTGAAGAACTTGGTATTACAATAGTTGATGCCGATATAATTGCGCGTGAAGTAGTACTCCCAAATAGCAAAGGGCTAAAAGCGATTACAGCCCACTTTGGCAAAGATATTTTATTGCCTGATGGCACAATAAATAGAGCAGAATTGCGCGCAAAAATATTTACTAACAACAATGAAAAAGAATGGCTTAATGCGTTATTGCACCCTATTATACGGATAAAAATACTAAACGATTTAAATAATGCAACCAGCCCTTATGTTGTTTTAGTAGCGCCTTTATTATTTGAAAACAACCTTGATAAATATTGCGACCATACCCTACTTATTGACGTACCAACCTCAGTACAAATAGCGCGTACGGCAAAACGTGACAACACAAGTAGTGAGCAAGTTAAAAGTATTATTGCCTCGCAAATGTCACGCGCCGATAAACAGCAAAAAGCGGATGATATTTTAAATAACGACCGTAGTTTAAACCTAGTGCATATAGAACTTGTTGATCTTCATAAAAAGTACCTACAATATGCATTACACAACAAAACTAACTCACATTAACACTGTCCAAACTCACACAAACTCGTATTTTAGTTAGTAAAATCACAACAAAGAATGAAAGGTGATGTAATCACCTTCTTTTTTCTGATAAATTGCTTACTATTGAAGGAATAAAACAGGTGCGCAATGAATATTAACTCACCGTTATTGAGAAAATTTATAACCCTTGGCCGCATTGATGCCGACACGGTTAAAAACAAACAAAATGAATTTGCCTCAACAGCTGAGCTTATTTCTAAATGTGGAAAAATCGATAGTAAAGATTTAGCTGAACAATGTATTGATTTGTTTCGCGTACCTTATTTTGATTTAAAAGATTTTGATCCTACAAAAATCCCGGCCGATCTCGTAAAAGAAAAACTCATACGTAAACATCACATTTTGCCGCTTGTTCAAAAAGATCGAAAAGTTTATATAGCAGCATCAGACCCAACAGATTACGGCGCATTCGAAAACTTTGAGTTTAGTACCGGTCTTTCATGCGAAATTGTTGTTGTTGATTATATTCAACTCGATACCAAAATTGAGCAATTACTAGATGCCACTGGCAGCCTAAATTTAACTGATGACGAGTTTCAGGAATTTGCTGATTTAGACTCAGAAAGCCAAAGAGATACAGCACCACAAGATGACGATAAAGATGATGCGCCTATCATCGTATACATCAACAAAATTTTAATGGATGCCATTAAAAAAGGCGCCTCTGATTTACACTTTGAACCGTATGAGCACAAGTACCGTATTCGCTTTCGTATTGATGGCATTTTGCATGAAGTGGCAAGCCCACCTAATACATTAGCAACCAAGCTTTCTGCGCGTATTAAAGTAATGTCGCGACTCGATATTGCCGAAAAACGCAAACCACAAGATGGTCGTATAAAACTAAAAATCACTGAACGCAAAAGTATCGACTTTCGTGTAAGTACCATGCCTACCTTGTGGGGCGAAAAAATAGTAATGCGTATCCTTGATTCATCAAGCGCTATGTTAGGCATTGATGTATTAGGCTATGAGCCTGAGCAGAAAAAGCTCTACATGGATGCGCTTGCCCAGCCTCAAGGGATGATACTTGTAACAGGGCCAACCGGTTCTGGTAAAACAGTATCGCTATACACAGGTTTAAATATATTAAACCAGCCAGAGCGTAATATTAGTACTGCGGAAGATCCGGTTGAGATTAACCTTGAAGGTGTAAACCAAGTACAAATTAATATTAAAGCCGACATGACTTTTGCCAACGCACTGCGTGCATTTTTACGTCAAGATCCTGATGTAGTTATGGTAGGTGAAATACGTGACCTAGAAACCGCAGAAATATCAATAAAAGCGGCGCAAACAGGTCACTTGGTTTTATCAACATTGCATACAAACTCAGCACCGGAAACAATCACCCGTTTATTAAATATGGGTGTGCCGGCTTATAACGTAGCTAGTTCGATCAGCTTAATTATAGCCCAGCGTTTAGCACGTCGTTTGTGCCCTAAATGTAAAACGCCAGAACAACTTCCGAGTGAAGAACTGGCTCGCCAAGGATTTAGCGCCAAGCAAATTGAAGAAATGACGTTATATACGCCTAAAGGGTGTGATAGCTGTACCGATGGTTATAAAGGCCGAGTGGGTATTTACGAAGTAATGCAAATTACCCCTGAAATTGCCCAAATTATTATGCGCGGTGGTAACTCGCTTGAAATAGCTGACGTTTCACTTAAAGCCGGATTTAATAATTTACGTTTATCTGGTTTACGCAAAGCAGCCGATGGCCTTACATCCCTTGGTGAAATTAATCGCGTGACTAATTTTTAAAGGTTCATAGTAAAAGCTACAAGGTTCTGAACACTAAATTCAGAGCCTTACTTATACCTAGAGACTCATATCTAAGTAATGTAAAATGCAGAAAAAGATTGTAAAGAGTAAATTATGCCTACTATTGTAAACTGCCCAACCTGTAAAACTAAAGTTGAATGGTCAGAGCAAAGCCCATTTCGTCCTTTTTGCTCAAAACGCTGTCAGCTAATTGATTTAGGTGAATGGTCGTTTGAAAATAACAGAATTTCTGCACCAATCACGTCCGCTGAAGAGTTTAGCCAAGACATGATTGAAGATATTGAAGCTATGCTGGCTAAAAATGAAGATGACTTTTTTAAGTAATTTATCTTCATTATGCCCTAAATACGAAAACCAGCATTAAGCTGGTTTTTTAGTATTTACAAAAAGTATAATTAACTTTTTTGTTTACTGTGCTTTTTATTCATACGCTTTTGCATTTTAGCAAATTTCTCTTTTTGCACAGCGTTAAGTACTTGCATTACTTGGTGTTGCGTTTTTAGTTTAATTAAACCAAATTGCTCACCTTTTTCGCGGCGTTCGTTTAATAGCTCTTTTGCTGCATTTTCGTCAAATGTTGCCGCCGAAAGTAATGCATCCATTTTAGCTTTGTGCGCTTCACGCATCGCTTTACGGGCTTCTTTATCATCGCCACGCAACGCTTTCATTTGTGCTTTTTGCGCTTCAAAAATAGCCTTTAGCTTAGTTTGCTGCTCATCTGTTAAGCTTAATTTTTCAACGCTGCGCTCAGAAAGTAAAAAGCGAGCTTGAGAATGGCCTTGTTTATGTCCGTCGCCTTTAGCTAATACGCTACCAGCACCAAGAGTTGCTGTTGCTAAGCCACAGATAAGTACTAATTTTGAAAGTGTGTTTAATTTAGTCATAATCATTACCTTAATATTGGGTTGGTTGTGGCTGCTAAGCCAGTGAGTTAACTATACCTAACTCAATGCAAAGTAACGCAAAGCAGTGTAAAGGTTGTGTAAAGATTCACCTTTGCACTATTTAGCGGGTAAAATAACGCTATAAACAACTCTAAGGGTTTGTAAATGAAACTATTAATGATTGATGACGACACTGGCCTTTGTGAGCTATTAAGTGAGTATTTAACTGCCCAAGGGTTTGAAATACAAAGCGTACACGACGGTGAGCAGGGCCTTAAACTAGCACAAGCAAATGACTACGCCCTTATATTGCTAGATGTAATGTTACCAACGCTTGATGGTTTTGAAGTGCTTAAACAGCTTAGGCAAACAAAACTCACACCGGTAATAATGCTTACTGCAAAAGGTGAAGACTTTGACCGTATTTTTGGTCTAGAGCTAGGCGCTGACGATTACATACCAAAGCCTTTTAATCATCGTGAATTACTAGCCCGCGTAAAAGCAATAACACGCCGTATTGAGCACATTAATAGCTTAAATGCAGCTACCACGAGTAAGTTACTCGTTAATGGTATTACTGTTAACCTTGCAGCGCGAGAGGCCTCAATCGACGGCTCTACACTAACCCTTACCGGTACAGAGTACGAAATACTCACGCTATTGTGTAAAAATGCAGGCGAAGTTGTTAGTAAAGAGCAAATTAGCGAAGAAGTGCTAGGCAGGCGCTTAGCTTCTTTTGATCGCTCTATCGATATGCATGTAAGTAATATCCGTAAAAAAATAGCTGAGCATATTCCAGGTGAGCGAATTAAAACAATGCGAGGTACGGGTTATGTCTTTATCCAAGGCGAATAAAAGCACTTACTTTGCTTGGTTAAAACATCCTGGGCACTACCTGTTTTTTAAAGTATTTATTTGGTTTTGGTTAACTATAATCGGCACCGTAGCAGCGCTTATATTTTTAAGTAATATAACCGCTATTAATGCGGTATCTAACGAGCCACTTTATGGCCCGATGAAAAAAAACCTAATATACACCGCCAAAAGTATTGAGCGCACTGCTATTAAACATAAGCGCAGCCTAAGCGAAGTATTAGTACACCCTCGCCTATCAAAGCGTAAACTTTTATACTTAAGCGCAGCTCAAAGCGAGGACTCTCTTAGTAGTAAAGAGGTGCCAGAGAGCATCGATTTAAGTTTATTAAACTTCACTCAAAATATGTCACCGCAAATTATTTTCACTGAAAAATATCAAGCCTTTGGCCCTGTTAATATAAACGTGCCTGAAGGGAGTTTTTATCTTTACGAAATAGATATTAACCATCAACCACCGCTAATAATGCGCTTTAAGCTTATGCCTAATTGGATGAAAATAGTCATCGCAATTGTTGCATCTCTCATTTTAAGCTTTGTATTTAGCCGTAACTTAATAGCCCCTATAAATAGCCTTAAAAAAGCGGCAATTAAACTATCAGCGGGTAACCTAAGCGCAAGAGCCGACATTTCTGTAAACCGAAAAGATGAGCTAGGAATACTAGGGCGAGATTTTAACAGCATGGCTAATCAGTTAGAGCTTTTAATCAGCTCACAAAAACGCTTATTAGCCGACATATCACATGAATTACGATCGCCTCTTACGCGTTTAAAAATGGCTACCGGGCTTGCACAAATGCAAGCTAACGACGCTAGCCAATCGTATTTATTACGCATAGAAAAAGAAGCAAACCAACTTGATAAGATGATTGCCGACGTGCTGCAAGTTTCTCGCTTAGAAGCAAAAAGCCAAGCACTTTCACTGCAAAAACAATCACTGCAAATAATTGTAGATCACGTTATTAACGATGCGCAGTTTGAAGCAAAACAAAATAATAAGCAGCTAAATATAGTGGGCGCTGTAGACGTAAACATTAATTGCGACGAAGGCCTTATTGCCAGTGCGCTTGAAAACCTACTTCGCAACGCCATTAAATACGCAAATAATACGATTAGCATTACTCTAAAGCATGCTGATGCCATTTATATAGAAATATGTGATGATGGCTCTGGTGTGCCAGATGACCAACTGAGCAAGCTTTGCGAGCCCTTTTTTAGGCAATCAGATGCGCGGGATCGCGTAAGTGGTGGCACGGGTTTAGGGCTGGCGATTGCTAAAAATGCTATTACTGCACATGGCGGCAGTTTAGTATTATCAAATAAAGAACAAGGTGGCTTGTGTGCTAATATAACCTTGCCATTAATAAAAGAGTAAAGCATGTTTTATAGTAGTGAGCGTGAGCTTAAGAGTAATCAAATAACAATTAATAACTTTTATAAAAACACGCTAATTAAAGCTTATTTAGATACACCTAACGGGCAACTATTTTATGCTTATGCCGTACCAGATAAAGCCAAAAATGCCATTGTAATAAGCTCTGGGCGCCTTGAAGGGTTAGATAAATATAAAGAGTTGTTATGGGAGCTGTATAACAATAATTTTGCCATATTCATAGCCGATCACCAAGGACAAGGCCGCTCTTATCGCCACCTACTAAATAAGCACAAAGGCCATGTTAATCAATTTAAAGATTACAGCGCAGACCTAAACTTATTTAATACACAAATAGTGGATACTCATTGGCAAGGTAAAAAGGTGTTAGTGAGTCATTCAATGGGCGGCGCCGTAGCATTTGACTATCTTGCGCATTTCGAACACAATTTTAGTGGCGCGTTTTTATCAGCGCCTATGCTTGATATTTATACAAAAAATACACCAAAGCCTTTAGCTAAATTAATAGCAAGTACTGCAACCCTTTTGGGTCAAAAAGACAATTACGCACTAGGGCAAACCGATTACATACCCGATGAGTTTGCTACAAATGTATTAACCAGCAGCCCAGTGCGTTACGAGCTATTTAGGCAAACATATCAAGAAGAGCCATTACTACAGCTCGGCGGTGTTACTTACGGCTGGCTAAATGCGACGTTTGCATTTATAACTTCTGTGGATAACTTAAGCGTGACTATTCCACTTTATATTGCCAGTGCGCAAAACGACGAAGTGGTTGATAACAATGCCCAATATAAATTAGCAAACAGGCACGTAAACACTGTACTTAAAAGCTTTGAAGGCGCTAAACACGAGCTGTTTTTTGAACGTGATGAAATACGCCAGCCATTGCTTAAGAGCTTGTATCAGTTTTGTGAGTCGGTGACGGCTTAACAAGTACCGACAAAGGGTCGAGGTGGATCAGTATATCTACCTCAGACTCAAAGCGTTCTTTAAGCATTGCCTCTACTTCATCAGCCACATTATGTGCGCGAATCAAACTTAAATGATCATCAAGCTCTAAGTGCATTTGGATAAACTTAACTTTTCCGCCTTGGCGCGTACGAATATCATGTACACCATGTACATCAGCATGGGCTCTGGCTATATCAAATATGCTTTGCTTTTCATCATCTGGCAGTTCTTTATCCATTAAATGATCGGCACTATCGCGAGCAATATCCCAGCTGTTATAAAGTAAGTAACCCGCTACACCTATCGCAAAAACAGGATCGGCATACAACACACCATAATAAGCTAACAAAATAGCTAATAGCACAGCGGCATTTAATATTAAATCACCTTTGTAATGTACTGAGTCGGCTTTTATAGCAATTGAATCGGTGTATTTAACTACTTTATTTTGCACAAATACAATGACGAGCGTACACGCAATAGCAAAAATACTTACCCACACACCTAATAAAGAATGGCTTAACTGTATAGGATTAAATAAACGCTCAATACCATGAAAAGCAAGTAGGCAACCTGAGCCTGCAATAAACGCGGCTTGCCCAAGTCCAGCAAGTGCTTCAGCTTTACCGTGCCCAAACCTATGGTCATCATCTGCTGGGCGCAGTGCGTAACCTAACACTAAAAAACTCATGGCGGTGGCAGTAATGTCCATTAACGAATCAGTTAACGAGCCAAGCATTGAAGCCGATCCAGAAGCCAGCCATGCCCATGTTTTTGCGCCAATCATTAAACTAACCATTACCATGGTAACAATGCTTGAAGTTTTAACCCAAAATTCGTAGCTACGGTTATGCACGTTTTAATCCGATAATTAGGAGTACTCAATAGTATGAGTATATCATTTTTTTAAAAGGTTTCGTGTATACTGCCCTTCGTCAAACTACAGATTATTTTATAAGGCTCATTATGCTGGATATTGTTTTATACCAACCTGAAATACCGCCTAACACTGGTAATATTATTCGCCTATGTGCCAATACCGGCTATGCATTACATTTAATTGAGCCGTTAGGTTTTGAGTGGGACGATAAGCGCGTGAAACGTGCAGGACTTGATTATCATGAATTTAGTCATGTTCAACGCCATGCCTCATTTGAAGATTACCTTGAAAAATGTAAACCAAAAAAAATATATGCATGTACAACCAAAGGTAGTCAGTTTCACCATGAAGCAAGTTACGAAGCGGGTGACTGCTTGGTATTTGGCCCAGAGACTCGCGGCTTGCCTGACGATATGATCCAAGCACTGCCAAAAGAGCAGCGTGTGCGTATTCCTATGCAAGCCAATAGCCGCAGCATGAACTTGTCAAACGCAGTAGCTGTGTTTGTTTACGAGTCGTGGCGCCAGTTGGGTTTTCCTAACGCGCAGTAAATAGCTTTGAGCTAAACAACAAAAAACCGACATAACGTCGGTTTTTTAGTTTTATAAACGCTTATAAAATTATTCAGAACGTTGCTCTCGGCCTAATAGCGCCATTGCAGCTTCTTTCATATCTTTATTTTCATAAAGCACTTTATAAATTTGCTCGGTAATCGGCATTTCTACACCGCTACGCTGCGCTAATAAATACACTTCTTTGGTATTTCTAAAGCCTTCCACTACTTGACCAATTGACTCAATAGCAGCATCGACGCTTTCGCCTTTACCCAGGGCTAAACCAAATCGACGATTACGTGATTGGTTATCTGTACACGTTAGTATTAAATCGCCAAGGCCTGCCATTCCCATAAAGGTTTCTGGCTTAGCACCAAGAGCGCAACCTAAACGAGTAAGCTCTGCAAGGCCTCGGGTGATAAGTGCGGTACGCGCATTAGCGCCAAAACCAACACCGTCCGAAATACCGGCACCAATGGCAATTACATTCTTAACCGCACCACCGAGCTGAATACCAATGAAATCATCATTGTTATACACACGGAATGAGCGACCACAATGAAGTAAATCAGCGAGCTGCTGAGCAAATTCAGGCGACGTAGAAGACACTGAAATAGCTGTAGGTGACCCCATCGCCATTTCTTTTGCAAACGTAGGACCCGACAGTACCGCAAGTGGAATGTCATCACCCAATTCTTGCAAAGCCACTTCTTGTAACAAACGTCCAGTATTAGGCTCAAGCCCTTTAGTTGCCCACGCTACTTTAGCACCGTCTTGCAATGCAGGTTTGATCTGCGCAAGTGTGTCGCCAAAAGCATGGCTTGGCACAACAACAAGTACAATAGCGCTGCTAGCAACGGCATGTTGTAAGTTAGCTTCAAGAGTAAGAGTATCTGGAAAAGGAGCATCAGGTAAGTAACGTTGATTTTTCCGCTCAGCTGCAAGCGTGGCAACGTCGTCGCTATTTCTTCCCCAAAGTGTCACGTGGTGACCATTTCGGGCTAAACAAATAGCAAGGGCGGTGCCGTAAGACCCCGCCCCTAATACAGTAACAGCTGTAGTTGCTGTACTCATAAGTTATGCGTCTGCTGAAGCCTGGTCAGCTTGCGCAGTACGTTGTTGCATGTATTGTGCAAATAACGCATCAAAATTAACTGGCGCAAGGTTAAGCTGTGGGAAAGTACCACGGTTAACAAGGTTTGAAACAGCTTCACGTGCATATGGGAACAACACGTTAGGACAAAATGCACCTAGCATGTGCGCAAGTTGCACTTCTTCAACTTCAGCAATGGTGAAAATACCTGCTTGTTGAATTTCACATAAGAACGCAGTTTCTTCACCAAGAGAAGCGGTTACAGTTAGCGCTAAAACAACTTCAAATACACCTTCGTCTAGTTTGTTAGAGCGTGTATCTAGGTCTAGCTTAACTTCTGGCGTCCATTCTTTTTGAAAAATGGCCGGAGAGTTTGGCGTTTCAAACGATACATCTTTAGTGTAAATACGTTGAATAGTAAATTGTGCGCCGTCTTGTGCAGCTGCTACGTTTTGATTTTCTTCGTTCATTGTTATTCCTAACTTGTTCGTTATTATAATTAAATTAAGCGTTTAGCTTAGCGTCAAGTTTACCTTGCGCTTCAATAGCCATCATGTCGTCGCAGCCACCGATATGTTCATCATTAATAAAAATTTGCGGTACTGTGCTTGCACCACCTGCTTTGGCAATCATTTCATCGCGTAGCTCAGGCTGTACACCAATATCATAATTTGTGTATTCAACGCCTTTGCTGTTTAAAAGCGAAAGAGCACGCTGACAAAATGGACAATACGCCTTGGTGTATAAAACAACATTACTCATAATAAATCCTCTATCGGCCTAGCTAAACTGATTAGCGACCTGTTGTAGTTGGTAAGCTGGCAGATTGCCACGCACCCATGCCACCTGCTAATAAGTAAACTCGTTCAAAACCAGCTTTACTCATAGCGGCTGCAGTACCTTGGGCAGTCATACCTGTAGTACATACAACTATAATGGGTTTAGTCTTGTACTTTTCAAGGCTTGAAAAGTCAGATTTTTTCGCATTCTCTGGGCTTAAGTGCTCAGCACCAGAAATACGCCCTGCATTAAACTCTTTTTGCGCACGTATATCGATTACTTGACCGTCATCACGGTTAATAAGTAACGTAAGCTGCTGAGGATTTATTTGACGAACAGCTGAAAGCTTACTCTTTATCCAGCCACTAACAATAAGGAAAACAATACCAACCCAAGCAAGGCTTAAAATGGGATGATTTGTAATAAATTCAATATATTGATCCATTCTACTTCCACTATGAAATTATGTTTTAAACCTAGGGCGTGTTGGCCTTTGTGGATTGAAATTTGTTCAATCTAGGGGCGATTAAATCGCGGCGCGAGATTTGTAACCTAGTGGGCTAAGTAAAAACCGAGCAACAAAGAGGTAATAGTCCCTAGAAAGAACCCAACGGGCAGCGTATGTTTGGTATTTATGCTACGTTATCGCCTATTTATGGGGAGTAACCACACTTCATAGGCTCTGCCTTGCCTAAAAACCAAACATACTGCTGCAAATTCAACCACCAAAGTGCAACACGCCCTAATATTTTAAGGATTTTGTACTTTAGCCACGCAAGTATACCCAAACCAACCTAAAATGCGAGTTTAGGAGCACTTAGAGACGTTTAAAAAACGATAAAGCCCCCCATATATAGTTAACAAGAACTCTGGATAATAAATCTATCTCAAGCAGAGTTCAGGTTAGTCAATGAGGTATAAGTGAAAAAATTTAATATCTTGTTTTCAATGCTGATCCTAGCTTAAAAACACGGTATGCTAAAACCACGCTAATAAACCTTTTAGGTGCACAGTATCCATCAACAGATACTAATTTTCAGGAGCTATTATGACAGAGCATAAAAAACCACTGGTATTAATGATTTTAGACGGTTGGGGATACCGCGAAGATACGCAAAGTAATGCTATTCTTGCAGCTAACACACCGGTATTAGACAATTTATGGGCCACACGGCCACACACATTAATATCAGCTTCGGGTTTAGATGTTGGTCTTCCTGATGGTCAAATGGGTAACTCAGAAGTTGGCCATGTGAACTTAGGTGCTGGTCGCATTGTTTATCAAGATTTTACCCGTATCACTAAAGCAATTAACGATGGCGAATTTGATTCAACCCCAGCCTTAGTTGAAAACATAGATAAAGCGATAAGTGCAGGAAAAGCAGTCCACATAATGGGTCTTTTAAGCCCAGGTGGTGTGCATAGCCATGAAGACCACATAGTTGCTAGCATAAAACTTGCTGCAAAACGTGGCGCTAAAGAAGTTTACTTTCATGGCTTTTTAGATGGCCGCGATACACCTCCACGTAGTGCTAAAGCGTCAATCGAACGTATTGAAGCGTTATTTAGCGAACTTAAATGCGGTCGTTTGGCGTCACTTATTGGCCGCTACTACGCAATGGACAGAGACAACCGTTGGAACCGCGTAGAAAAAGCTTACAACGTAATTGCATTAGCTGAAGGTGACTTTAATTTTGATAACGGCGTAGAGGCACTTAATGCAGCGTACGAGCGCGACGAAAACGACGAATTTGTGGCCGCTACAACCATTACACCAACAGGCGCCGCTCCTGCTTCAATAAACGATGGCGACACGCTAATTTTTGCCAACTTTAGAGCAGATAGAGCCCGCGAAATTACTCGCGCTTTTGTTGAGCCTGATTTTGATGGATTCGCAAGAAAAAGAACGCCAGAGCTTAGTGCATTTGTAATGATGACAGAGTATGCAGCCGATATAGATGCACCTATTGCCTTTGGTTCAACACCGTTAGTAAACGTACTTGGTGAGTGGTTTGAAAAAAATAACAAAACACAGCTTCGCATTTCAGAAACCGAAAAATACGCACACGTTACGTTTTTCTTTAGTGGCGGACGCGAAAGTGAATTTGAAGGCGAAACACGCGAGCTAATTCCTTCGCCGCAAGTTGCAACCTACGACTTACAACCTGAAATGAACTCAGAAATGCTAACCGACAAGCTAGTAGCAGCAATTAAAAGCGGTAAATACGATGCTATTATTTGTAACTACCCTAACGGCGATATGGTTGGTCACTCAGGCGTATTTGAAGCCGCTGTTAAAGCTTGTGAAGCTGTAGATAGCTGTATCGGACGTGTTGTTGATGCACTTGAAGAGTTTGGTGGTGAAGCACTAATAACAGCCGATCATGGTAATGCTGAGCAAATGGCTGATCTTAAAACAGGCCAAGCGCATACTGCCCATACTAGTGAACCGGTACATTTTATTTATGTTGGTCGCGATGCAGAGCCTATGCAAGGTAAGGCATTAAGCGATGTAGCCCCTACAATGCTTCACTTAATGGGCATGGAGCAACCAAGCGAAATGACTGGTACGCCTATCATGATGTTGAAATGACACATGAATAGACGTATTAACCGGTTAATTAAGTGCGGTTTAATACTAACTTCATTAGTGACTGCATCTGCAGTTGCTAATGAGGATCGTACTAAAAAAGACTTATCAGAAGTTCAAAATGCACTTGAGCAAAGCCAAGCTGAGTATAACGCCCAAAGAAAAAAAATAGCGTCGCTACAAAAAAACCTAAAAAGCCATGAACTCGATATAGCTAAAAATGCTAAAGCACTTAACATGGCAGAACAATCAGTAAAAGAAACTAAAACACAGCAAAAAGAGCTACAAAATAAAGCCGATGAGCTCGATAAAAAGCACACTCAATTTCAGAAAATTTTAGCCGCGCAACTTAAAAGCGCCTATATGGCCGGTGGCGACGACTACTCTAAAATGCTGTTAAATCAAGAAGACACTGCAAAATTTGAGCGCACACTTAGTTATTACAACTACTTAAATAAAGCCCGTATTGAACAAATTGAAGATCTAAAAGACCTTCAACAGCAAATAGTACAAAACCAAGAAGAGCTTGTTAAAACACAAGAAAAACTAGCGCTTTTATTTGATGAGCAAAAAAGACGTCAAACTGCATTGCTTAATGCACAAAGTGAACGCCAAGCTAATCTTAAAAATTTACAAGCTCAGCTCAACAGCACCAAAAGTTCAATAAACTATTTAAAAGAAAACCAACAAACTTTAGTAGCAACAATTGAAGAACTCGAAAAAGAAAAAACACAGAAAATTGAATTACTGGGCCTAAATAAAAACAAAGGCAAATTAGACTGGCCGAGCAAAGGCAAGTTAGAGCACACATTCGGCCAACGTAAACATGGTGGTATTGATTGGAAAGGCGTATTAATTGGTGCAAAAGAAGGCACTAATATTAATAGCGTACATAACGGCCAAGTTGTATTTGCCGATTGGCTAAAGGGCTATGGTTGGGTAATTGTTGTAGACCATGGTGAAGGTTTTATGAGCCTATATGGTCATGCCCAAACACTGCTAAGAGATGTAGGCGACATGGTACGCGAAGGCGAAACCCTTGCTTTAGTTGGCCAAAGCGGCGGACAAGCTAGTTCTGGTCTATACTTTGAAATACGCCACAAAGGACGCGCAGTAAATCCTGTAAAATGGTGCAAACGCATTTAATTAAATAAATCGCTGCACCGCTCTGGAGCAGCTGATGACAACTAAAAAAACTGCAGTAATTACCATTGTTCAAAAAAATACAGGCTTTTATATAAGTCTGTATTTACTTGTATTACTAACCTTAATCGCTTTTTCTAGTAACGTACTAGCAAGCTCGATTAAAGATCTTAAAAGACAACAAATAGACGAAATACTCTTTAACATCCATGCCTACTACGTTGAAGATCTCACCTTACAAAATAGCCACCACATTAAATATAATAGCCAACAGTTTGAGCGTTTATATTCAAAGCTCGACTCTTACTCTAAGTACTTAAATGAGCACGAACTAACCTCATTATTTGATAACACAAATGGACGTTACACCGGTATTGGTATTGAGGTTAAAAATATCGACGAGAATATGACTATTGTTAATGTGGTTAATAACTCCCCCGCAAAAGCAGCGGGTATTTTGCAAGGTGATATTATTGTAAGTGTAAACAACCAAGCAGCCCAAAACCTTACAATCGATGAAGTAGCAACACTAATAAGAGACAGTAAATTTTCAAATATAGACCTAATTATAAATCGTGATAACAATAAAAACCCACTCACGTTTCATGTAGCACGCCGCCAAATAAACCTCGAAAGCGTAACAAGTGAACTTCTAGATTTTGGTACTGGTTATATAGCTATCAATAATTTTTCTAACCACACATTACATGAGGTTGCTCTGCAAGTTGCTGCCCTGCAAAGCCACTTTGGTTACCCACTTAAAGGCTTAGTAATTGATTTACGTGATAACCCAGGGGGTACATTACAAAGCGCAGTAGCGGTATCAGACCTATTTTTACAAAGTGGTACTATAGTGACGACTAAAGGACGTTTTTACGATGCCAACCAGGCATTTTATGCAAAGCGTGGAGACATTCTAAAAAATGCCCCCATTGTTGTGCTTATAAATGAAAATTCAGCCTCTGCAGCCGAAATACTTGCAGCAGCACTTAAAGATAATAAACGAGCAACCGTTGTTGGCAGTCAGTCTTTTGGGAAGGGTTCTGTACAATCGCTCATTCCGCTAGGTGACGGCAACACTGCATTAAAGCTCACCACAGCTAAATACTTTACGCCGCTAGGTAAGTCGATTGATGGAATAGGAATAACTCCAGATGTGGCGGTTAATCAAACAAACCTTTCACAAAGTAATAAAGCCGTTATAATAAAAAATGAACACACTAACAGTAACACGCAATTACTTACTGGTAACTTAGCCGACTTACAGTTAGTTAAAGCAAAACAATTACTCAGCATGCAATAGCTTGTATAAGCTGTTAAACAAAGCTAAAAAGATAATAAAAACTATAAACGTGAAAATAATAAAATGGCTAATATTAGCTATTTGTTTTAGCTCAGCAACAATTAGCGCTAAACAAATAGCAATAGTGATAGACGATATAGGCTATCATCAACGGGACTTAGAGTTCCTTTCCTTACCAGGGCAATTGTCGTATTCAATTTTGCCCCATACTCCTTATTCGCAAATTTTTGCAACGCTTGCTAGTCAATCAAACAAAGAGTTATTACTTCATGTACCTATGCAGGCACTTAACGGTAAAGAACTCGGACCTGGCGCGCTTACTTTAAATATGAATAAAGAGCAGCTTCAGCAAACTCTTGGAACAGCTCTCGCTAGTTTACCGCAAGTTAAAGGCGTTAATAACCACATGGGCTCAGCGCTTACGCAAAAAAGCCAAGCTATGAAGTGGACAATGGAAGTACTTAAAAAGCGCCATTTATATTTTTTAGATAGCCGCACAACCGATTTAAGCCAAGCACAAAGTGCTGCTAACTTTTTAGGTGTTGCCAATATTAGTCGCCAAGTGTTCTTAGACAATATAACTACACCAGAACAACTCCAGCTAAGGCTGGAAGAATTAAAACAACTAGCCATCACTCATAATTCCGCTATTGCAATTGCTCATCCCTACCCAGAAACCATCGAGTTTTTACGCCGTGCCTTACCCGAGCTAACTAAGCAAGGTTTTGAGCTTGTGCCGGTTTCACAGCTGGTTGAGCGTAAATACATTCAGTTAGCGCAAGCTGAGGGAAAAGAGATTAGTGCTAGGTGATATAAGCTTTAAATAAAGCTATATCCGAATGATAAACTAACTATTCAATAATGCAGAGTATCGGTATTACTTGATAGGATATTTTATCGTTGGGTTTCGCTTCTCTCAAACCAACTGACGCGAAAGCAAAAAGCCCCGCATTTTCATGCAGGGCTTTTTAAATTTTGCAGCTTGAACTGTGTTTAGCTCATAGCGCTTTGTAATTTTTTCATCGCTGTTTTTTCAAGCTGGCGAACACGTTCAGCAGATACACTGTACTTTTGTGCAAGCTCTTGAAGAGTCGCTTTATCATCCGACAACCAACGTGCGCTAACAATATCTTGTGAACGTTCGTCTAGTGTTTTAAGTGCGCTAAATAAACGAGTATGCGCTTGCTCTTTCCACTGCTCTTGTTCAACGTCGTCAGCTAAATCAGCTGCGCCATCTGTTAAATATTGTACTGGAGAGTACGTGCTTGTTGGTGCGTCGTCGTTATCGTCGCCCGTTAGGTCAAAGCCCATGTCTTGGCCGCTCATGCGCGATTCCATTTCACGTACTTCTTTTTCACTCACACCTAGCTCGCTAGCAACGGTGCTAACCTCAGCTTGATTAAACCAACCTAAACGCTTTTTGTTTTTACGGAGATTAAAAAACAATTTACGTTGCGCTTTAGTGGTTGCAACTTTAACTATGCGCCAATTTTTAAGCACAAACTCATGAATTTCGGCTTTAATCCAATGCACTGCAAACGATACTAAACGTACACCGACTGTAGGGTCAAAACGTTTAACCGCTTTCATCAGGCCTATATTACCTTCTTGAATAAGGTCAGCTTGTGGTAAGCCGTATCCCGAGTAGCCTTTAGCAATATGTGCTACAAAGCGTAAATGCGACATAATGAGTTGCTTGGCAGCACTAAGATCGCCTTCTTCCTGAAGCTTTTTAGCAAGTTCTTGCTCTTGTTCAACTTTAAGCATAGGAATAGTGCTTACCGCTTGAAGGTAACCGTCCATGCTTGCGCTTTGTTGTCCGACTGTAAGTGCCATTGCGTATAAATCTTTACTCATTTTTCACCTCGGTGATAAACATTTGAAACTATCTTAGCACTCTTTCTTTAAGAGTGCTAACCCCAATTTAAAACTTTTTTAAAGTATAAATCAAGCAGTTTTTAGTATGTGTTTAGTCTACTACAAGCGACTGAATAAGTGATGAATTGAGGGGCTGCAGCAGGTTAACCTCGCTGCATCACCTTATTTACAACTCATTACTTCATGGGAGGATAGTACATAAATATGACAGTTTTAATAACAGGAGGTACAACCCAGTTCGGTACGATACGCATATCAAGCTGGGTTGGTTCACTTATAGTTTGCAGGATTGTTTATACTTTATCGGGTTCTATTTCTTTAATATATCGATTTACAGAAAGGTACGAGCCTACAAATCCTAAGCTTGTTGCAAGTAACACTAAAAAGCCGAGCTCATTAAGCGATAATCCAATTAACGAGAAGCTTGTTTGATACACCCCCGCTACACTGCTCACAGCGCTTGAAAGCCACCACATCATTAGTCCTACGCATATAAAGGCAAATAAACCACCTATTACACCATACCAAATACCGGTCCACAAAAATGGGGCATGTATAAAGGTGTTAGTTGCGCCGACTAGCTTCATTACTTGTATTTCTTCTTTTTTATCCATGATCGACAAACGGATGGTGTTACCAATAATAAGCGTCACTGAGGTAAGCAGTAATAATGCGATGGTTATTACACTTTCTTTCAGTAAATCTAGTAATGCATTTAAACGCTCTAGCCACGCTATATCGAGCTTACCAAAATCAACTTCACGTTCACTTTCTAATTTAGTTAGCAGTACTTTAGCCGCATTTGGGTGTCTGTGACGTTTTGTAGGAGTAACAAGTACCACATCAGGTAATGGGTTTTTATCTAAGTACTCTAAAGCTTGCCCAAAGCCAGATACGTCTTTAAATTCTGTTAGTGCTTTTTGCTTTGATATAAATTCAACGCTTTCCACTTCTGGATAAAGTGCTAAACGCTTTACTAATGTTTGCGTTTCTTGCTCGTTCATACTTTCTTTTACAAACAACGATATTTCACTCGCTTCTTCAAAACCACTACTTACTTGCTGTACGTTTTTAACAACGAGATAAAGTGTTGCAGGTAACGTTAGGCTCAAACCAAGTACAGCAATAGTCATCATAGATGCAAGCGGCGTACGCCACATTTCACCTAAGCTATGAACACCTTGGCGAAAAATATTAATAATGAAAAAATAACCGCCAGCTAATACTGATTTTTTTTGCTTGTCGTTACTATTTTGACGACTTTTAAAAAGTAAACTCATAGTGCTCCCTCAGCGAGCGGATCTTGAAGCATGCGGCCATCTTTTAAGGTTAGACTGCGGTACTTCATACGTGCAACCAAACCTAAGTCATGCGTCGCTATAAGAACAGTGGTGCCGTGTTTATTAAAGTCCTCAAACAGCTTTAGGATTTCCATTGAAAGCTCAGGGTCTAGGTTACCTGTAGGCTCATCGGCTAACAGAATTGGCGGGGAATTTACGATTGCTCTGGCAATACCAACACGTTGCTGCTCGCCTCCAGAGAGCATAGACGGATGACATTTTATTTTGTCTATCAGGCCTACTTTATCAAGCGCACCATGAACACGTTTAGCTATTTGCTTATGGTGAGTACCCTCAATAATAAGAGGCAGTGCCACGTTATCAAAAATAGTATAGCGCTCTAGTAAACGGTGGTTTTGAAAAATAATACCTATATCACGGCGAGCATAAGGAATTTGACGCGAGTTTACTTTATTTAAATCAACACCGTTGATAAATACACTGCCTGCCGATGGACGTTCCATTAAGCTAATTAACTTAAGCAACGTACTTTTACCCGCACCACTGTGGCCGGTTAAAAAGGCAAGTTCACCCGGTTTAACATGAAAATTAACTTTTTCGAGGGCGCGGTGCCCTCCAGGATAAGTCTTACTTACTTGCTGAAAATTTATCATCTTTTTATTATGCCAATTCAATTAGTTTACTAATAAAATTGGTATTCCTCGCAATTAAAAAGGGAGCAAGCTCCCTCTTTTGGTAAATTAAACGTCGTCCTCATCTTGGCTAAATAACGCATCAATAAAGTCATCGCTTTTAAAAGCGCGTAAATCATCAATACCTTCGCCAACACCAATGTAACGAATTGGAATATTAAACTTATCTGCAACCGCAAAAATAACACCACCCTTTGCAGTTCCATCAAGTTTTGAAAGCGTAATACCAGTTAAGCCAACGCATTGATTAAATAAGTTCACTTGGCTAATTGCATTTTGACCTGTGCCAGCATCAATGGTTAGCATCACTTCGTGCGGCGCATCAGGATCAATTTTTTTCATAACACGAGCTATTTTTTCAAGCTCCTGCATTAAGTTATCTTTATTTTGCAAGCGACCCGCTGTATCTGCAATTAACACATCTATATTACGTGCTTTTGCAGCTTGGAATGCATCAAAAACAACCGATGCACTATCTGCACCCGTATGCTGTGCAATAACAGGAATGCTGTTACGTTCACCCCAAACCTGAAGTTGCTCAACAGCAGCCGCTCTAAACGTATCGCCAGCAGCCAGCATAACCGACTTACCTTCGCTTTGAAATTGCTTAGCCATCTTACCAATAGTCGTTGTTTTACCAACGCCATTTACGCCCACCATTAAAATAACAAATGGCTTCTTATCTTTGGTAATTACTAAAGGCTGTTCAGCCGTTTTTAGCATCGCCGCCATTTCTTGTTTCATTAACTCATAAAGCGCATCACCATCTTTTAACTGCTTACGGTTTGCAGCATCAGTTAAGCTATCAATCAACTTCATGGTGGTATCAACGCCTAAATCGGCGGTGAGTAGCTGTGTTTCAAGATCTTCAAATAATTCGTCATCTATTTTTTTACCACTAAAAATAGATGCAAAGCCAGAACCTATATTAACGCGAGTTTTTAACAAGCCCTTTTTAAGACGAGAGAAAAACCCTTCTTTTTTCGGCTTTTCTGCTTTTTTAGCTTCTTTAGCTTCTTCAATTGCAAGTTCTGCTGTGATACGTTCTTGTTCTAAACGCTCATTTTCTGCTTTTTCAGCAGCAATGCGTTCTTGCTCTAAACGCTCGTTTTCTGCTTTTTCCGCTGCAATGCGCTCTTGCTCTAAACGTTCATTTTCTGCTTTTTCAGCCGCAATGCGCTTTTGCTCTAAACGTTCATTTTCTGCTTTTTCAGCAGCAATGCGTTCTTGCTCTAAACGTTCATTTTCTGCTTTTTCAGCCGCAATGCGCTCTTGCTCTAAACGCTCGTTCTGAGCTTTCTCAGCCGCAATACGTTCTTGTTCTAAACGTTCATTTTCAACTTTGTCAGCAGTAATACGCTCTTGCTCTAAAAGCATTTGTGCTTCTTGTTCTGCTAAACGTTTTGCTTGATCTTGTCTTTGTGCTTCAGCATCTGCTTGTTCTTTTGCTAATAACTCAGCATTCGCTTGCTCTATTGCAAGCTTTTCAGCCTTTACAGCTTCATCCTTTTTTTCAAGGCGTATTTGCTCTAGTCGCTCAGCCTCTATTTTTTCTGCAGCCAATCGCTCTTGCTCTAACAGCATCTGCGTTTCTTGATCGGCTAAACGTTGTGCATGTTCTTGTCTTTGCGCTTCTGCATCAGCTTGTTGTTTTGCAAGTAATTCAGCATTGGCCTGCTCAATGGCAATCTTTTCCGCGTTTTCAGCACGCTCTTGCTCTAAACGTTTTGCTTCAATTTGTTCAGAAGCAATACGCTCCAGCTCTAAGCGCTCTGTTTCGGCCTCTGCTTTTAAGCGTTCAGCTTCAGCTTGCTCCTGTGCTAGCTTTTCTTGCTCTAAACGTTTTGCTTCAATTTGTTCAGAAGCAATACGCTCCTGCTCTAAGCGCTCTGTTTCGGCTTCTGCTTTTAAACGTTCAGCTTCAGCTTGCTCCTGTGCTAGCTTTTCTTGCTCTAAACGTTTAGCTTCAATTTGTTCAGCAGCAATACGCTCCTGCTCTAAGCGCTCTGTTTCGGCTTCTGCTTGTAAACGTTCAACTTCAGCTTGCTCCTGTGCTAGCTTTTCTTGCTCTAAACGTTTAGCTTCAATTTGTTCAGCAGCAATACGCTCCTGCTCTAAGCGCTCTGTTTCGGCCTCTGCTTTTAAACGTTCAGCTTCAGCTTGCTCCTGTGCTAGCGTTTCTTGCTCTAAACGTTTAGCTTCAATTTGTTCAGCAGCAATACGCTCCTGCTCTAAGCGCTCTGTTTCGGCTTCTGCTTGTAAACGTTCAGTTTCAGCCTGCTGTGCAAGTTTTTCTTGCTCTAGCTTCTGCGCTTCTTCTTGCGCTAATGCTTGTTGTTTATCAGCGGCTGCTTTTTGCTCTGCTTCTTTTTTATCTGACTTGCCAAAACCGAGCCACGACATGAATTTACTTTTTTTTGTCATACTTGCTAATAACCACTTATAAAAATCTGATAAACTAAAATTTGAAATAGCTTGGCAATGCCCAGCAATAGTTGCTAATAAATACAACCATTCAAAACGTAAGTGTTCAATAGTAACACTTTTAATACGGTTGAAAAATGAAGCTACACGTAATCACCCATAATATTATCTGAGCTAGATACCATATACCATTTTTTAGTGAGCTAAATGAGAAAAAAAACAACGCAAAATAAAGCTACTAACAAGCCCAGTGATGGCTTTATTAGAGTGATTAGTGGCCAATTTCGAGGCCGAAAACTCCCTGTTAAAAATGTAGAAGGCTTAAGACCTACTACCGATCGAATTAAAGAAACTGTATTTAATTGGCTAATGCAAGATACGCGTGACACAAATGTACTTGATTGTTTTGCAGGTTCTGGTGGGTTAGGATTTGAAGCGCTATCTCGATTTGCTAAAAACGCCACATTTATCGAGCTCGACTCGTCAGCTGCCAAGCAATTAGAACAAAACATTAGCACTTTAAAGCTCGACAACGCATACGTTAAACATACTAATTCACTCTCCTTTTTAGAGCAAAAAAACACAAACGAAGCGTTTAATCTTGTATTTGTTGACCCACCATTTCGTAAAGATTTAGCGCAAACAACCTGCGATTTATTAGAAAAAAACCAATGGTTAAGCGATGATGCATTAATTTATGTTGAAGTAGAAACAGAGTTAACCACCTTCAAGAACCCGAGCAACTGGTTGTTAATTAAAGAAAAAAAGGCAGGCCAAGTGTTTTGCAAACTCTACCAGCGCCAAGCAAATTAATACTGTTTTACATGATGCGTTTCTGTTAATATTGTCCTTTACATGTGGTGTTGCTTCGGATTACAATACCGCACCATTTTTGAACCACTTGATCAATGTTTGATCAACTTGAGCAACGCTCATAATTTAGGTAGGTGAATTTTTAATGCCAGTAATTAAAGTAAGAGAGAACGAACCGTTTGACGTAGCACTTCGTCGCTTCAAGCGTTCATGTGAAAAAGCAGGAATCCTTTCAGAAGTTCGTCGTCGCGAGCACTATGAAAAACCAACAGCTGAGCGTAAGCGTAAAAAAGCTGCTGCAGTAAAACGTCACATGAAAAAACTTTCTCGTGATAACGCACGTCGCGTTAAATTATACTAATATATTAGGTCTTGTATAAATGAGCCTTTTAATAACGCTAAAAGATGCGCAAAAAGATGCGATGAGAGCTAAAGACAAATTACGTCTTAACCCTATTCGTATGGTACTTGCTGCAATCAAGCAACGTGAAATTGACGAGCGCATAGAACTAGACGACGCAGGTATTACCTCCGTTATAGTGAAGCTTGTTAAACAACGTCGTGACTCTTACACTCAGTACAAAGATGCTGGGCGTGATGATTTAGCTGATATTGAAGCCAATGAAATAGTAGCACTTGAAACTTTCTTACCTCAAAAATTGAGTGAAGAAGAAATCATTGCTCTCATTGATGCGGCTATTGCTGATACTAACGCAGCAGGTATGCAAGACATGGGTAAAGTAATGGGTATAATCAAAAGCAAAGCCGAAGGTCGTGCCGATATGGGCAAAATCTCTGGTTTAATTAAGCAACGATTAACTGCCTAATACTCCCACATACATTAAAGTATGATTGAAGTGAACCGAGCCTTGCGCTCGGTTTCTTTGTTTTTAACTTTAATAAAAAGTACACCTACTAGGTTACTTTAAAATGAAATTTTTTATAGCTTCCCTATTTATTTTGCTATCATTTTGGTAAGTTAAAGCACGCTATACTTTGCATCAAGCAAGTATAAAAAAGTAAATTTCATATTCGTTATTCTTCTTATTATTTCAGGACTGTATTTTACTAATGGCTGGAAAGATCCCACGTAACTTTATAGACGATTTACTTGCCAGAACCGATATTGTCGACCTGATAGACTCAAAAGTAGGTCTAAAAAAAGCAGGTAAGGATTATCAAGCTTGCTGCCCATTTCATAACGAAAAATCGCCCTCATTTACCGTATCGCAAGACAAACAGTTTTATCATTGCTTTGGTTGTGGTGCTAATGGTAATGCTATTTCGTTTGTAATGGAGTATGAAAAGCTTGAGTTTGTAGATGCTATTGAAGAAATAGCAAGCATGCTTAACTTAGAAGTACCTCGAGAACAAGGCACAAACTCAGCACCAGAACGTACTGCTGCGCAAAAGCGCTCTGATTACGATTTAATGCTTCATACTGCGCGCTTTTATCAGCACCAATTAAAACACCACAGTAATTCTGCCGCCGTTATTGAATATGTAAAAGGTCGTGGTTTAAGTGGTGAAACAGTTAAAAAGTTTATGATTGGCTACGCCCCCAGCGAATGGGATGGATTATGTCTTCAGCTTGGCCGTAATAAAGAACAAAAAGAGCAATTAGTTGAATTAAAGCTAGCTTCAGAAAAAACACCAGGCAGACAATTTGATTTTTTCCGCGACCGATTAATGTTCCCTATTCGCGATAAACGCGGACGCGTTATTGCATTTGGTGGGCGTGTAATGCAAGCCGACCAAGGGCCAAAATATTTAAACTCGCCGGAGACCCGAATTTTTCATAAAGGCTTTGAGCTTTACGGACTTTATGAAGCAAAGCAAGCCCATAAAAAACTTGAGCATGTAATGGTTGTGGAAGGTTACATGGATGTTGTTGCCTTAGCCGAGCAAGGGATTGAATATGCCGTTGCATCACTAGGTACCGCAACAACAAGCGAGCACATGCATACGCTGTTTAGAACAACAGATAAAGTAATCTGTTGTTACGATGGCGACAGAGCTGGCCGTGATGCAGCTTGGAGGGCGCTTGAAAACGCACTTCCTTATTTAAATGACGGTAAAGCACTGCAATTTACTTTTTTACCCGATGGCGAAGACCCTGACTCTCTTGTACAAAAAGAAGGTAAGGAGCAATTCGAATTGCGCCTAAGCCAAGCAGATGACTTTACCAAAGTATTGTTTAATAAATTAAGCCAAGAAGTTGATTTAACACTCGACTCAGGAAAAGCTAAATTACTCAGTGCAGCACTTCCACTCATTGAAAAAATCCCAAGTGAATTTTATCAAGAAAACATTCTTGAACAGTTAGGGCGTTTAATCGGAAGAACGCGTGAGCAATTAAATAACCGTTTAAAAACGCCAAAGCAACAGCATTCGATTGAACGTAAGTTTAAAATAACACCAATGCGTCAAGCGATTGGTATTTTAATTCAACATCCTAATTTGGCTAAAAATGTGCCATATTTGCCTGAACTCGCACAAATGAATATTGCTGGTATAGGGCTATTATTACGCTTACAAGAGCAAGCTTTAGAAAAAGAAAGCATTACCACAGCGCAACTACTCGAATTTTTTAGAGGAACTGAAGATTACGAGCCCTTAATCAAGCTTGCAACGTGGCAACACGACATAAATGAAGAGCGTTTAGAGACGGTTTTTAAAAATACTTTCAAGTTTATTGAAGATCAGTGTTTAAATTATCGACTCGAGACCCTATTAATAAAGGACAAGACACAAGGCCTTAGTAGCGACGAAAGACTTGAGTGTCATTTGTTAATGACAGCGTTAAAAGCCACTAACAGCTAGTCAAAATTGATTTAAACTGTTATACTGTGCTATTCACTGCGTCACATTATTCTAGTTGGCTTTAATGCAAACTACATGATGGCGCCTGTTGTATCAACTTATCAGAGTGGAAGAAACAATCTCTATGGATCCAACTCCTCAGTCACAATTAAAACTTCTGATTCAAAAAGGTAAAGAGCAAGGCTACTTAACTTTTGCAGAAGTAAATGATCACCTTCCACAAGACATTATAGACTCAGATCAAGTAGAAGATATCATAAGCATGATTAATGATATGGGTATCAAGGTTAGCGAAAACGCGCCTGATGCTGATGAATTAATGATGCAAGAAACAACGACAGACGAAGACGCAGCTGAAGCTGCCGCTGCAGCCCTTGCGACTGTAGAAAAAGAAATCGGCCGTACAACGGATCCGGTTCGCATGTACATGCGTGAAATGGGTACTGTTGAACTTCTTACACGTGAAGGCGAAATTGTAATCGCTAAACGTATCGAAGAAGGCATTAACCAAGTACAGATTTCTGTTGCAGAGTACCCTGAAGCAATCACTTACCTGCTAGAGCAGTGGGATAAGTTTGAAGCTGAAGAAATGCGTTTAAGCGATATCATCGTTGGATTTATCGATCCTAATGAAGATACAGCGCCAATTTCAGCAACTAATATCGGTTCAGAATTAAGTGCTAAGCAACTTGATGACGATAAAGATGACAAAGATGATGCTGATAGCGATGACGAAGATGAAGAAGAAGTAGACACAGGGCCAGATCCTGAAGAAGCGCGCATTCATTTTGAAAATTTACGTGATTTATACAATAAAGCACGTGATACGTTTGAAGCTAAAGGTCGTTCGCATCCTGAATCACAAGCCGCCATTTTTGAAATTGGTGAGCTTTTCAGAACCTTTAAATTAATACCTAAACAGTTTGACCGCATGGTAAATAACATGCGTGAAATGATGGATCGTGTTCGCGTTCAAGAACGTCTAATCATGAAACAAGCTGTACAAATTGCTAAATTACCGAAGAAAACATTCGTTAAGCATTTTGCTAACAACGAAACTGACGCTTCATGGGTAGATTTAGAAATTTCAGGTAACGAAAAGTATTCAGCTAAACTTGAAGAAGTTAAGCCAGAAATCATTCGTAGCATTAATAAACTATCTGTTATTGAACAAACAACAGGTTTAAGCATTGAGCGTATTAAAGACATTAACCGTCGAATGAGCATTGGTGAAGCGAAAGCACGCCGTGCAAAAAAAGAAATGGTTGAAGCTAACTTACGTCTTGTAATCTCAATAGCTAAAAAATATACAAACCGTGGCTTACAATTCTTGGATTTAATTCAAGAAGGTAACATTGGTCTGATGAAAGCAGTTGATAAGTTTGAATATCGCCGTGGTTATAAGTTCTCTACTTATGCTACGTGGTGGATACGTCAAGCAATCACTCGCTCTATTGCTGACCAAGCAAGAACAATCCGTATTCCAGTACATATGATTGAAACGATTAATAAACTTAACCGTATTTCTCGTCAAATGTTACAAGAAATGGGTCGTGAGCCAAATCCAGAAGAATTAGCAGAACGCATGATGATGCCTGAGGATAAAATCCGTAAGGTACTTAAGATTGCTAAAGAGCCAATTTCAATGGAAACACCAATCGGTGATGATGAAGATTCTCACTTAGGTGACTTTATCGAAGATACAACTATTGATTCGCCAATTGATTCGGCAACAATGGAGTCTCTTCGTGGCGCAACTAACGATGTACTTGCAGGCCTAACAGCCCGTGAAGCTAAAGTACTACGTATGCGTTTTGGTATTGATATGAATACCGACCACACCTTAGAAGAAGTAGGTAAACAGTTTGACGTAACACGTGAACGTATTCGTCAAATAGAAGCGAAAGCGCTGCGTAAATTACGCCACCCTTCTCGCTCAGATTTACTGAAAAGCTTTTTAGACGCTAAATAATTTAGCGCTACTATATAAACTAAAAAGGCCGCTATAGCGGCCTTTTTTCTATTTGAAGGAAATAATCATGGCTTGGATCCAAATTCGTATTAACGCCAATGCTGCAACAGCAGATGCAGTAAGTGACCTATTAATGGAAGCGGGTAGTGCTTCAGTAACCTTTATTGACGCAAAAGACACCCCTATTTACGAACCCAAAATTGGCACCGTTGTATTTTGGGCTGATACAACAGTAATTGGCTTGTTTGAAGCTAATCACGATATGAATGCAGTCGTTGCGTTATTGAAACGCCATGATGAACTAAAAGACAATTTAGTATACAAAATAGAGCAGCTTGAGGATAAAGACTGGGAACGTGAATGGATGGATAACTTCCACCCTATTCAATTTGGTGAAAGACTATGGATTTGTCCAAGCTGGCGCGACATTCCAGATCCTGATGCAGTAAATGTACTGCTTGACCCTGGCCTTGCTTTTGGTACGGGCACACATGCAACAACGGCCTTGTGTCTTAAGTGGTTAGAAAGCCAAGATCTAACAGGTAAAACGGTTGTTGATTTTGGTTGTGGCTCAGGCATTTTAGGTATTGCAGCTATAAAACTAGGCGCAGAGCGCATGATTGGGATTGATATTGATCCTCAAGCGCTTGAGGCAAGCCTCGATAATGCTAACCGCAATGGCGTTGCAGACAAACTTGAAGTATACCTTCCAGAAAACCAACCTGAGTTTACCGCCGACATAGTAGTGGCAAATATATTAGCCCAGCCACTTCGTGAATTGCACAGTGTAATTTTAGGTTTATTAAAGCCTGGCGGCAAAATTGCCATGTCGGGTATTTTAGAAGAACAAGCACAATCAGTTGCTGATATTTATGCACCGTTTATTGAACTAGATGATATTGCCGTTGAAGGTGATTGGACTCGAGTAAGTGGCACTAAAAAAGCGTAATAAACTGCATAACCAAATTTAGAGCATTAACTCAAAACCTGCATGTAAAGCCTGTATTTAACAGGCTTTACTATTTTTTTACATATTAAAAGTTTTCTGATTATTGTGTAAAAAATAAAACTTGTATAAATTTCAAACAAATCAACCTACTTGTCATGTGGTTATCAAATGTCAATACGAAAAGGGCAAAAAAAAGTTACTTTTGTTCAATTTATAGCCTTTGATTTTTGTGAAAAAAACCGTAAACTTAGCGCCCCTTGAAAAGAGGCCTATTGAATATAGTGCGTATCGGTAAATACCAACTTGAGAATAATGTAATTGTCGCGCCAATGGCTGGCATTACAGACAGACCATTTAGACAACTTTGCCGTCGTTTAGGCGCGGGGCTTGCTGTGTCTGAAATGCTATCGTCTAATCCTAAGGTTTGGAAAACGGAAAAGTCGATGAACCGTATGGATCACAGCGGTGAGTCGGGTATACGCGCTGTGCAAATTGCAGGAGCAGATCCTGAGCTTATGGCGCAGGCCGCACAATTCAATGTTGCTAACGGTGCACAGATCATAGATATCAATATGGGGTGCCCAGCAAAAAAAGTGAACAAGAAACTCGCAGGCTCTGCCTTATTACAGTTTCCTGAACTTGTGGAAGAGATTATTGATGCAGTCGTTAATGCTGTTGATATACCTGTGACACTTAAAATCCGTACAGGATGGGATCCGGATAACCGTAATGGTGTAGAGATTGCGAGAATAGCTGAACGTTATGGCATTGCATCACTTGCTGTACATGGGCGTACGCGCGCATGTATGTACAAAGGTGATGCTGAGTACGCCACGATTAGGGATATAAAACGTTCAGTGTCGATTCCTGTTGTTGCAAATGGTGATATTACATCACCAGAAAAAGCAAAACAGGTTTTAGACTATACGGGTGCAGATGCCATTATGATTGGCCGAGCCGCCCAAGGTCGCCCTTGGATATTTAGGGAGATAGACCACTATTTGCGAACTGGGGAACACTTACAGCCGCCTGCTATTGCAGAGGTGCGCAGTATTTTAATGGAGCATTTAACAAACCTCCATCTGTTTTACGGTGAGCCAATGGGAGCGCGAATTGCTCGCAAACATGTATCTTGGTATTTGCAAACCCATGACAGTGATGGTCAGTTTAGGCGAGTATTTAATGCGCTCGACAACCCACAAGCACAGGTCGTCGCATTAGAGCAATACTTTAAAACACTAGCAGCTAACTAAGAAAGAAAGAGACTTAATAATGTTCGAACAAAACGTGACTTCTCCATTTATCACTAACCCTCATGTTCAGTCACACGAGAAACCGCAGCCATTGCGTGATGCAGTAAAAAAAGCTGTTCACCACTATTTAAAGCAGCTTAACGGTCAAGATGTGCAAGACGTTTACGACCTTGTTCTTTCAGAGCTAGAAGCGCCATTACTTGAAGAAGTGATGACATATACACGTGGTAACCAAACTCGTGCAGCAATTTTACTAGGTATCAACCGTGGTACTTTACGTAAAAAGCTTAAAAAATACGGCATGAACTAATATGCTGGCTGTGATTTATCACAGCTAATTATTAAAAAAGCACCCTAGGGTGCTTTTTTTATGCCCGTAGTTTAATAGCCGAGTTGCAAAATGCTCACCCTCATCGGCGCTTTATAAGTCGTTTTTTGAGTTGTAATCAGTTAAAATGCCCGCTTCTAAGCTAGCTCATTAACTGAGGAAATCAAACTACAATGGATACTCATCGTCCCATTCGTCGCGCACTATTAAGTGTGTCTGATAAAACCGGTATTGTTGAATTTGCCCGCGCACTAGAAGCGCAAGGCGTTGATATATTATCAACTGGCGGCACATGTAAACTACTTGCTGATAACGGCATAAAAGTGACTGAAGTATCAGATCACACAGGCCACCCTGAAATCATGGATGGTCGCGTAAAAACTCTTCACCCAAAAATTCACGGCGGCATATTAGCCCGTCGCGGACAAGATGAAAGCGTAATGGCAGATAACAACATTTCTGCTATCGACATAGTTGTAGTTAACTTATACCCCTTTGCGAATACAGTCGCTCAAGAAAACTGCAGCCTTGAAGATGCTATTGAAAATATTGATATTGGCGGCCCTACAATGGTTCGTGCAGCCGCTAAAAACCACAAAGACGTAACAATCGTGGTAAACGCGAGTGACTACGACCGTGTTATTAGTGAAATGCAAAACAATAATGGCTCTACTACATATAAAACACGTTTTGACTTAGCGATTGCAGCTTACGAGCACACTGCCGCATACGATGGCATGATTGCTAACTACTTCGGTAAAATGGTTCCTGATTACACCGAGGAAGCTGCTGTAGAGACTAAATTCCCACGTACTATCAATATGCAGTTCACTAAAAAGCAAGATATGCGTTACGGTGAAAACTCACATCAAGATGCTGCTTTTTATGTTGAAAGTGACATTGCTGAAGCATCAGTTGCAACAGCAACTCAATTGCAAGGTAAGGCCCTTTCGTTTAACAACATTGCAGATACCGATGCAGCACTTGAATGTGTTAAAGAATTTGACGTACCTGCGTGCGTAATTGTAAAACATGCTAACCCGTGTGGTGTTTCAATTGGGGACAATATTCTACAAGCATACGAGCGCGCTTTTAAAACAGACCCTACATCAGCATTTGGTGGCATTATTGCCTTTAACCGAGAGCTAGATGCAGCAACGGCACAAGCAATTGTTGACCGTCAGTTTGTTGAAGTAATTATCGCACCTAGTATTTCGAGCGACGCTGCAAAAATTGTTGAAGCTAAAAAGAACGTTCGTTTATTAGAATGTGGACAGTGGACAGGTAAAGCCGCTGGCCAAGATATTAAACGCGTTAACGGCGGTATTTTAGTTCAAGACCGCGATTTAGGCATGGTAACGCAAGGCGATTTAAAAGTTGTTTCTAAACGTCAACCTACAGAGCAAGAGCTTAAAGATTTACTATTTTGCTGGAAAGTAGCTAAGTTTGTTAAATCAAACGCAATTGTTTATGCCCGTGACGGTATGACCATTGGTGTAGGCGCAGGCCAAATGAGCCGCGTATACTCAGCTAAAATTGCAGGCATAAAAGCTGCAGACGAAAACCTTGAAGTTAAAGGTTCAGTTATGGCGTCTGATGCATTCTTCCCATTCCGTGATGGAATTGACGCAGCAGCAGCCGCTGGTATTACTGCGGTAATTCAGCCAGGTGGCTCAATGCGTGATGAAGAAGTGATTGCAGCTGCTGATGAAGCTGGCATGGCAATGGTACTTACTGGTATGCGCCATTTCCGCCACTAATCACACGAAGGGTTAAACGTTGGTTTAACCCTTTTTGTTTGCTATAAATTCACGTATTCTGATTATTCAATAACCTATTTAAAATTATAATGTGAAGGAACAAACAATGAAATTTGCGCTAAAATCGCTACTTGTAGCCACACTAACGATGACATCGACTATGGCGCTTAGCCATAACCACGAATCGAGCCTCGAGCATGCACTTCAATCAAGCGAACGTAGCGCTAAAAACAGCGTTCGTGACGAATATCGTCACCCGGCTCAAACACTAGCATTTTTTGGCTTTAAACCAACTATGACAGTTGTTGAAATTGCGCCAGGCGGTGGTTGGTATAGTGAAATTTTAGCGCCAGCACTAAAAGAGCAAGGCACTTATTATGCCGCGCACTTTCCTGCTGATTCATCAGTTGGCTACTACCAACGCTCTCTTGCGGGCTTTAAACAAAAAGTAGCTGAAGATGAGCGCTTTAGTAGCGTTAAAATTACTGAGTTTGCACCTGTAACACATTTAGATATTGCGCCAGCTGGCAGTGCCGATATGGTTTTAACTTTCCGTAATGTACATAACTGGTATATGGGCAAAGATAAAAGCGGTGCATTAAGTGCATTCCAAGCTTTTTATAAAGCCCTTAAACCAGGTGGTACATTAGGTTTAGTTGAACACCGTTTAGCTGAAGAGCGTGCTGACGAAGATCAAAAAACATCAGGTTATATGAAGCAGAGCTACGTAGTAGACCTTGCTAAACAAGCTGGGTTTGAATTAGTAGCAAGCAGTGAAATAAATACAAATCCAAAAGATACAGCCGATCACCCTAAAGGTGTATGGACGCTACCACCAAGCTTAAGACTCGGCGAACAAGATGCTGACAAATATAAAGCCATTGGTGAAAGCGACCGCATGACGCTGAAATTTAAGAAACCGCTTTAAATAGGAATTTTCGCCATGAATGTTTTAGTCATTGGCAGCGGCGGCCGCGAACACGCACTTGCGTTTAAAGCCGCTCAAAACACCAAAGTAAATACTGTATTTGTAGCCCCTGGTAATGCAGGTACTGCACTTGAACCAAAACTTGAAAACGTAGCAATAAACGTTGACGACTTAGAGGGTTTACTTAGTTTTGCACAGCAAAACAATGTAGAGCTTACTATTGTAGGTCCAGAAATACCGTTAGTACTGGGTGTTGTTGATAAGTTTCGTGAACATAACATGGCTATTTTTGGCCCAACGGCAGGCGCAGCCCAGCTTGAAGGCTCTAAATCGTTTACTAAAGATTTTTTAGCACGCCACAATATTCCATCAGGCGATTATCAAACGTTTGAACAAATTGACCCAGCCCTTGCTTATTTAAAAGAAAAAGGCGCCCCAATTGTTGTAAAAGCTGATGGTTTAGCTGCGGGTAAAGGCGTAATTGTAGCAATGACGGAAGCCGATGCCGAAGATGCTATTCGCGATATGCTTGCAGGTAATGCTTTTGGCGATGCGGGAAGCCGTGTTGTTATTGAAGAATTTTTAGACGGTGAAGAAGCGTCTTTCATTGTAATGGTTGATGGCAAAAACGTATTACCTTTTGCAACAAGCCAAGATCATAAACGTGCATATAATGGTGATGCAGGTCCTAATACGGGTGGCATGGGTGCATATTCACCAGCGCCAGTTGTTACGGATGAAATCCACCAGCGTATTATGAACGAAGTGATCTACCCTACGGTAGAAGGGATGGCAAGCGAAGGCCATCCGTACACCGGTTTTTTATACGCAGGTTTGATGATTGACGAAACAGGTACCCCTAAAGTAATTGAGTACAACTGTCGCTTTGGCGACCCTGAAACTCAACCAATGATGCTACGTCTACAATCAGACCTAGTTGAATTGATTGAAGCTGCTAACCGTGTAGAACTTGATAAAACAACGATTAAGTTTGACCCACGCGCAGCCGTTGGTGTTGTACTTGCAGCTAAAGGTTACCCTGGTGATTACCCTAAAGGTGATGCAATTTCGGGGCTAAAAGTTGATTACCCTGCGGGTGAAAAAGTGTTTCATGCAGGCACTAAACAAAGTGGCAATGACGTTGTAACCGCAGGCGGTCGCGTATTATGCGCAACAGCACTTGGTAACACCGTTACGCAAGCGCAGCAGCGCGCCTATGAGCTTGTTAAACAAATTAGCTGGGATGGTATGGAATATCGTACTGATATAGCTTACCGTGCTATTGCACGCGAGCAATAGCCTGTAATACCTATTCATTGGTATAACCAGTTAATTTAACTACAAAAGCGCAGTTTATCTGCGCTTTTTTAGTGCTACACTAATTAAAAGGTTTTTTAAAAGTAAATTAACGTTGGAACTAAGAACTTTACGTTACCATGCAATTGCTGTTGCCATACTGATATTTATATTTTTTATAATCAGTACATTGGCATCAAACCTTGTCGTGCCTACACGATATACAATTGATAAAACGGCTCCAATGTACCTCGATTACGCCTACTATATTGACGAAACCAAAACTAAAACATTCGATACCATTATTAACCAACCTGAGTTACTTACTCATCAACCATTTTCAGATGTTCCATGGAGTTTTAGCCAGCAAAACTATTGGTTGTTTCTTGATTTAGAAAATAAAAGCCTTAACAAGCAAAATGTTGTGGCACATTTTGACAACCCTATGGTCGATCACCTTACGATTTATCGCCTCGATAAAAACAACAAACTAATTGAAACATACAAACTCGGCGATAAAGAAGAAGCCCTCTCTTTGTTTGAATACAGCGTACCGCATATTCGTTTTTTAGTAGAAAGAAAATCATCACAACGCCTAGTAATGAAAATAGACACAGTCGGCATAAGTAAAACACCTGTAAACTTATATCGTGATAAAGAGTTTATTGACTTAGTGCGCTCTCAAACTGGGATCTGGGGTATTTTTGTAGGCGTGCTATTGATGGCTGCGCTTTATAACTTGGTGCTTTATTTTGGCATAAAAGACCGTGTTTATTTAATTTATATTGGCTATATCATTAGTGCGTTAACCTTATTGGGTGCAGTGCTTGGTTTTGGATTTTATTTATGGCCAGTGCAATGGCAGTTATATATTCACGAAAAAGTCATATTTTTTAACTACGCAATATCATTTTTCACTCTCGCCTTTTGTACTATGTTTTTACGCTATCACAAGGACAATTGCTGGCGATACAAAATGAGCGTAAAACTGCTTTTGTTTATGTCAGTAATGGCTATAGCTAGTCTATTTATTCCTGAGTACATTGCAGCCCCGTTGTTTTTTTGTGTAATGGCACTTTTATACGTTGTTTGTATTATTTTAATTTATAACAAGCTACGTAGCGGCTTTAGGTGGGCTAAGTTTTATGTACTTTCGTGGATACCGCTGATATTTGGTGCGGTAATACAGCCTATGGAGCTCACTGGCTTTTTGGCTTATAGCTTTACCTCCCGCCATGCCTTTTTAATGGCTATTTTGTGCGAAGTTATTTTAATGGCAATGGCGTTAGCTGACCGAGTAAGGTATCAGCGCGAACGTGCGCTTTACCATGCCACGCACACACAACAAACAAAGTTACTTAATAGCTCCAAGCTAAAACAAGCATTTATGGCGCTACAAAGCCAAAACCGCTCAACAACTTTATGTTTAATAAAAATACGTCACTTTAATTCGCTCAATACTATTATTACCTCTTCTCAGGGCTACACACTTATAAAGCATGTAGCCAAAGAGCTTGAATTAGAACTCAGCCATGAACGCGAATTTACAAACCTCGAAACAGATTTAAACACCAGCCCACGCTTAGCCGATTTAAGCAGTGGCGTATTTGCCTGTATTTCTACTAAAACACAAAACCAAGAAATGCTAGAAGCACTACTGACTAAAATAATTAGCAGCCTACCAAAACAATATGAAATTAAAGGGCTAAACCTGCAGCTTAGTTACAGTATAGGTATTAGTAGTGCAGGTAAGAGTAACGACTTTGAATATTGGTTAAAGCGTGGTTATTTAGCGCTTAAAAAAGCAAAAGGTAGCGTTAATCAAGTTGGGTCATCGTCAAACGGTAATAATCTAATGATGGACGTTGCTCTAGCCGCTAAGCTGCAACAAGCCATCAAAACAAATCAACTGGCACTTTATTACCAACCTCAAATAAACTTATTAAGTAACCACGTAAGTGGTGCTGAAGCTTTATTACGTTGGCCCGACCCAGCTTACAGCAACTTATCAATTGAAGAACTAATAATACTTGCTGAGCACACAGGCATTATTAACGAGCTAACACTGTGGGTAATAGAGCAAGCCTGTAAAGACATAGTCAAGCTTACAAAAAATGGCTATAACGAGCACACAATTAGCGTAAATTTAAGCGCTAAAAACTTAACTATAAATAACTTAGCCGAAAAAGTAGAAAATATTTTAATTAAATACCAAGTGCCGGCACAGTTACTTAAATTTGAACTAACCGAATCGGCCTTCGTAGATAGCCAGGATGCACTTATAAAGTTAGTTGATGAGCTAACCGCATTAGGTATTAAAGTAGTACTGGATGACTTTGGGACAGGCTATGCGTCACTTAGCTACTTAGTCAATTATCACTTTAGTGAACTTAAAATAGATAAGTCATTTGTTTTTGATTTACCTAATAACCCTACTCACCAGGTTATTGTACAAACAGCCATTGATATGGCGCATAACCTCAATTTATCAATAACAATTGAGGGGGTAGAAACCCAAGAAATCCATCACTTGCTCAAAGATATGAATGCTGATTGCGCCCAAGGTTATTTATACGCAAAAGCACTGCCTTACACCGACTATTTACACTTCTTAAAAAGCCAATATAGCTTAGAAATGTTAGACTCCTCTTTTTAACATCTTTAGGGGCCAAGTAAAGATGCAAGGCACACTGCGTAAATTAAAATCGAGCTTAACCGAACCAGTACAATATCACTTACCTGTAGGTGAACACCTAGTAGACTTAAATGCATTTATAGGTAAGGAGCTTACGCTTACCTTTAGTGGCACTATTTTATGTTCTAACTGCGGTAAAAAAACCAAAAAAAGCTATTCTCAAGGTCACTGTTTTGTATGCATGCGCAAGCTCGCTAGTTGCGATATGTGTATTATGAAACCAGAAACCTGCCACTACGATCAAGGTACTTGCCGAGAGCCACAGTGGGGCGAAGAAAACTGCATGATTCCGCACTATGTATATCTCGCTAACACCTCTGGCTTAAAAGTAGGTATTACCCGCCACACACAAATACCGACTCGTTGGGTTGATCAAGGCGCTACTCAGGCATTACCTATTTTTAAAGTGCAAACCCGCCTGCAATCAGGTTTAGTGGAAGTTGCATTGGCTGAATTTATTGCCGATAAAACGAATTGGCGCAATATGCTAAAAGGTCAAAACGAAGCAATTGACTTAAAAGCAGCTGCAGCCGAGCTGATCCCACAAATTAGTGAAAAGCTAAACGAGCTCAGTGAATTATTTGGCGCAACAGCAATAGAACAACTTGATGAAGATGTGGTTGATTTAAACTTTCCAGTAACCGAATACCCAACAAAAATCAGCTCATTTAACTTTGATAAAGACCCTGTTGTAAGTGGTGTTTTACAAGGTATTAAAGGCCAGTACTTAATTTTTGAAAAAGGCGTTATTAATATTCGTAAATTTACGTCTTATGAAGTAACCGTAGGCTAACGGGCTATGTTAAACAGCTACCCACAGTTATTGGTTATTTATAATGAGCTTGAGATAGCCCATAACCAACAAGAGCAACAAGAGTGCTTACACAGCGTTATGCAAAGTGAACTAAGCGATGTGCGAGTACTTAATAAGCAAGGTGACTACCTTAATTTACAAGGCACTGCTTGCCCTGAATTGAATGGCGAGCAACTAGCACAGCTTGTTACAGCTTACTTATTAAATGAAGGACAATGCTGCCTTGGTAAAATCAAAACCCTAAGCACAGCGCAGGCGTTTAATTTATTAGGGCTATAAACACTCTCTTTATTTAAACCTCAGTAAGCACTTTTATATGCGCTACAGCACTGCGACCTAAAGCTGATAGCGCATAGCCACCTTCTAAATACGAAATAACACCTTTGCAGCCGCCCTCTTTAGCAACACCACATAGTTGCTCGGTAAGCCAAATGTAGTCATCCTCTACAAACTTTAAGCTCGCCATATCATCTTCTAGGTGTGCATCAAACCCTGCGCTTATAAAAAGTAATTCAGGCTTAAACGCTTTTAATTTTGGTAACCATTGCCCAGTAAACACCTCTTTTAGGTCGTCGCCATTACTAGCAATTGGCAGAGGTGAATTAACTATATGACTATTATTTTTAACCGCTGTATTAGGATAAAACGGATACTGAAATAACGAACAAAGCAGTACGTTTTCGTCATCAATAAAAATGTCTTGTGTGCCATTCCCATGGTGTACATCAAAGTCAGCAATCGCAATCCGCTTAATCCCTTTGCTTTGTGCGTACTTAACGGCAATAGCTAAGTTATTAAACACACAAAACCCAGATGATGAATCTTTATTAGCATGATGCCCTGGCGGGCGCACAGAACAAAAAGCAGCATCGAGTTTATCAGCAAGTATTTCGTCAACAGCTAACAATCCGGCACCTACTGCCCGCTCAATCGCTTTAAACGAATCGGGGCACAGCCACGTATCGCCATCTAAATTAGCGAGCCCTTCTGTTGGTAGTGTAGTTTCTACGTGCTTAACTAAAGCTTCATCGTGAGCAAGTAAATAATGCTCACGCTCGGCCTTAGGTGCTTGCAGGTGTGTTAAGCCAACATCTACACCGCTGGCTAATAATCTGTCGGTAATTGCATCTAAGCGCTCTGGGCACTCAGGATGGTCGTCTATCATTTTATGTTTACGGCAATGAGGGTGTGAAATAACTGCAGTACGCATAAAATGCTCCTAGCCAAAGTAAATTGAATGCTTAATATAACAAAGCCACCGACGGGTGGCTTTGCGACTTTGGTTTATATTGATACTTTAAATATCGATACCTTGAATATCAATATTATTAGCTATTTTGCTTTTAAATGCAGGTTTCTAAAATCAAAGCTAAAGTCGGTAACTTGTGTTGATACTGCACGCATTTTAGCGCTGTTTACACGATTTTGTGAGCTCATTTCAAAACGAATAAACGCATCCGCTTCAAGCAGCTTTTCATCCCACTTAACTATAAATGTATTACCAGTGTAATGCTCAAGTGTGCCTTTTAAGCGCTTAGTATGCGTAAAATCAATATGCAATTTACTATCAAGTTGTTCAATAATTACATCGCCATACCAATCATCGTGTAATGTACCGGTGTAATTAATGTTTGGTAATTGTGGTTGGTAGTCAGCGGGGGCTTCTGGTTTTGCATTAGCGTACGCCTGTTGTTTACCTTCAAAATGACTTTTAGCTAAATCCTCTACCCAGTCTTTATCTTCAAGCTCAAGCGCATCTTCAAGTACTTCATGGGTTACTGCCGAAAGTGCACCGAAAGCTTGTTGATTAGATAAAATAACAATACCAAGTTTTTTCTCAGGCAATAAAGTAACTTGCGATACCATTCCTAAAATACCACCGCCATGACCTAGCTTTTTAAAGCCGTGGTAGTCTTCAATGCTCCAACCTAATCCATAACCTCTAAACTGCTGATGATACGATTCAAACGCACTTTTAGACGCCATAGACGTAATATGTGGGTGCCACATTTGCGCTTGTTGCTTTTCGCTAAACAGCTGCTCGCCACTTGGCATTTTACCGCCTGCTAATTGCGTACGAAGCCATTGGCTCATGTCGTTTACACTTGAAGCAATGGCACCTGCGCCTCTAAAATCTTCTAGGTAATTCACAAAAAATGGATGAAGCGTGCCATCCATAGGAATATGACCTGTCGCCCAGTTTTTATTACTTTTTGGAATACGTGAAAAGCCTGCGCGTGAGTTGTCCATGTGTAGCGGTTGTAATATATTTTTTTCGATGTAATCGTTCCAGCTCATCCCCGACACACGTGCAACCACTTCACCAGCGGTAACAAACATCAGGTTGTTATAAGCGTACTTACTACGAAAACTGCTCGCTGGTTTTAAATACTGTAATCCCGCTAAAATTTCATCAACTGACTTGTCGGTACTTGGCCAAATCATTAAATCGCCTTGCCCAAGCCCTAGCCCACTGCGGTGACTTAATAAATCACGAATACGCATTTCGCGTGTTACGTATGAGTCGTATAATCTAAACTCTGGTAAATGATCAATTACGCGGTCATCCCAGCTTAACTTCCCCTCATCAACCAACTTGGCAAGCGCTGCTGTTGTAAACGCTTTCGTGTTTGAAGCAATACCAAACAAGGTGTCTTTGTTTACTTTTTTGCTGGTATCGAGATTAGTTACACCAAAGCCTTTAGCAAATATCACTTTATCGTTTTCAACAATGGCGACTGCCATGCCGGGTACGTCAAAACGCGCCATTGAGGCTTTAATAACGTCGTCAATTTTGTTGGTATCAACTTGTGCCCAGCTGCTAAACGTAGTGCCTGCTAGTAGTGCAATTGCGGCAAGTTTGGTTAATTTCATATCAATCCTATTTTATTATTTTTGATGAACTGCAAATTCAATTGCTGCGCGCTCTTGATTGGTATCGCTTTTTTGTGCGCGATTTAATATCGCATCACTGTATTCTTTTGGTACGCCCGCTTCAAGTGATCCGCGATGAACGTGTTTTATGTACCAATCGTATGGGAGTACATCGCTGTCATGGGTATTAGCTATATAACAATGTGCAGTTACAGTCTCACCCGTTAGAAGCGTTGGGGCTATATCTACGCAGTCGTAACCTACGCCCTCAATACCATCTAAAATAACTTTTTCATCTTCATTAAGCTCATAAATAACGCCGTAAACCAGCGCGCCTTCTTTATCGCTTGGGCAAATACTACATTTGCCAGAGCCATCTTTAAATAGCATATCAAAAGTTAGCTCGTAACCTTTAAGTACCGCTGTTCCTACACGCTTTACATTAGGTAAGCGCGCTAACAAACGATTAGATGACATATTAGAGCCAAACGAAAAATTATATAACGGCATTTTATCTCCTGTACTTTTTAAATAAGTTAAATAACAACACGTACTGCAAGGGCAATTAAAATAACGCCAATTCCACGGTCAAACCAATAACCGCGTTGTTGGAAAAAACCCCTTACATTATTTCTAGAAAGTATTATTGAAAGCATTGAAAACCACGCCCAAGTAGCCAGTGCCATGTACACACCGTAACCGATCTGTACGCTAGTCGGTGTTGTTGGGCTAATCACGAGTGTAAATAACGACATAAAAAATAACGTGGCTTTTGGGTTTAATGCATTTGTGAAAAAGCCGCGCCTAAAAGCAAGCCAAACAGGTTCCTCTTGAACGGTTTTGTTTTCAACATCTTTTGCAGCCTCGCCTTCATTACTTGCTGTAGGTTTTGCAGCTCTGAGTGCTTGTACGCCTAAATAAGCTAAATATGCACCGGCAAGATACTTAAGCGCCATAAATAAACTAGGCGATTGCGTTAAAATAAGCGCAACACCTAAAACGCAATAGGCAACGTGCAGTAAAATAGCAGCGCCAACACCGGCGCTTGTCCACAATGCATTGCGCCTTCCTTGTTGCACACTTTGCTTAAGTACTACGGCAAAGTCAGGCCCTGGGCTTGCTACTGCAAAAAAATGAGCAATAACAATCAGTAAAAATTCATCTAAGTATTCCACGCAGATCCTTGCTAGTTTGGCGAATAAGCTAATAACAGCGGGTTAGCCGAGTTATTTACCAATGCTTTAATTTCTTTTTGTGCTTTTTTGAACTGACCACGTAAATGCGGCTTTAAATGTTTTTTAGACACTTTATCGTTTTTAAAGTAACTAATCAGGGCATGCATAAATACCGTATGTGTTTCACTTAACTTAGCTTCACGGTTAGCGTATGGATTATAACAAGAGCCACAACCGCCTTTAAACTGATACACCGTGTTGGTCATCATCACACCAAATCCTAAAAAACAAGCAAGTGCATCGGCAGCTTGTGGTAAATACTCCCTACCGCCTGGCGGTAGCACCCCAACGTGATGGATAAGTATGGTGGCCAGAGTACCCGCATAACTTGCCACTAAATCTTGTGGCTGATTAATCTGATTAGGGTTAAAAGAGATACTGACCTTATGGCTTGGCGGCACAATTAGGTGGCTGCCTTCGCCACGTATTTCATCACTAAATTCAAAGTGCGGAAAAACTTGTGGTTGTAACTGCTGAGGTGCGACTAATTGAATAGGCCATGCATCCATACCCGCGTAATTAGTAACGCGGGTAAAAACATTACTCGCCATTTCCTCAATGCTCGATACCGAATCAGGGAAAAAAGTGGCCGTTGGCAGTATTATTTGTGTTTGCTTTGTAAAAAACTCAGCATCAAAATTTTCTACAGCCCAAATAAATGTATCAATAAGCCATTGCTGCTCTTGATCTTCCAATAAAGGTGCCGATTTAAATAAAGCTAACATAAGGTGCTCTTATAAGTTTTAGTGCTAGTTTAGTCTTTCTGTGTAAGCGCCCAATCCCACGCTTGAGTATTGTATAGCGGCACTGTTGATAGCGCATGGTGGTGGCTACCACTGGATTCTTTAGTTGAGTACGATAAGTACAATAAAGTACGATTCTCAGCATCGTAAATACGGCGCACTTTTAGTGATTTAAATAATATACTTTTAGATGATTTGAATATCACTTCACCTGATTTACTGCGGTCTATTTTTTGTAGCTGCTGCGCTGTAATAGGCCCCGTTTGACGACACGCTATAGACATATCAGAGGGATCAGAAAAATCCAAATTAGCCTCTATATGACTAATATGACAAGTAACGCCTTCAAGGATTGGATCTTGCTGCGAATTAACTACAACATCTTTAGTTGTAAATAACCCAAGACTTACCGACGCAACATCATCAGAGCAAGCACTTAATGTAACAACAGCACCTGCAAGTAAAACTAAACGTTTAAATTTTTGTGGTAATTTCATACTTATCCTTAATTAATATATAAGTAACTTAGCACCTACGTTACTAAGCGAAGGTTCACCTGTATGTTTTTATACTAACATCAAAAATAAATACGACTAAATTAGTTTAAAGTAAAGATTTTAGATAGCTCAGGGTTTAGCGAACCCTGTTGTATTTGATACAATTAACTCTCGCTCATGCAGTAACTCATAATAGGAAACGCCTAAATGCCGCACATTATTATTGAACACTCAGAAGACCTCCCTGTATTACCACAAGTTCTCGTAGAAAAAATTCACAATACCGCCTTTGAAAGCGATTTATTTGAGTTAGAAACCATAAAAACGCGCGCTATTGCTTATCAGCAATATCAACTTGGCGCAGGAAAATCAGGGTTTATACATATCGCGGTACATATATTGGCTGGGCGCTCAATTGAGCAAAAACAAATGTTAAGCGAACTGCTACTTTCATGCTTAAAAACATACTGCAGAGCATCAGACAGCCTAAGCGTAAATATTTACGATATTGAGCATGAGATATACCGTAAAAATTAGTTAACTCTTGTAGTTTTGAGCAATAGAAGTAAACACTAGCAAGTAAAAAGCCCCAATAGGGGCTTTTTTTGTATTCTGAAATCAGATGCAGCTCATTATTATTTACAAGACAGAGCATGAATAGCGTCCGATCTAACGCTGGAATTTAATAGTGCATTCGCACTCTTTCAAATTTAAGAAAGCTTAGCTTAATCTATGGATTAACTTTATTTAAATTATATTTATTATTAGGGGTAAATAAAGAATAATAAATTACACGATATTAAATTCATGTAGCATTAAATAATTTGAGTAGGTATTTTTTTGGAAAGTTTGTAAAAGTGGTGGCCCCTCCCAGACTCGAACTGGGGACCTAACGATTATGAGTCGTGTGCTCTAACCAACTGAGCTAAGGGGCCAACTTTTATATAACTGCTAGGCAGTTAATTTTTGAAGCGTTCAGTCACAGAGCGACTAAAGCGGGTTGCAGTATAAAAACTTTTTAGGTGCTTGTCACTACCAAACACCTTTATTTTAACAATCAGTAAGCTAACTGCTTAAATAGTAATCTTTTAGGTGGGTATAAGCATAAAATGTAAGATATTTCCCATGATATTTTCTGCATTAAATTATAAAAACCTTCCCCCCACATGTAGTCTTTTATATTTAACGCTCTACTTTTTTAAGTAAAGCTAACATATATGTGTAGGCATACAAGGCTGTAAAAAATATGCTTGGGGCTACTGTAAGTGCCAAATTAGGTGTCTGATTAATTACATTCACCATAATCACTAAGCTCGATTGAACAGTAATCGGAATAATAGGCGCAAAAAGTACACCTGCTATTTTTTTGTTACCTAAATACGAGGCGCTAGAGTTAATTGCATTATTGAAGCTTTGTCGTATTGCTACGTTTTGTGGTGTTTTAGAATGAAACATACAAATAATTGGAGTTACAAACGCAAGCGTTACATAACTAGACTTATACTTGTTGACGACCTTTTCTAAAATAAAAGTAAAAAACAGCGTTACAAATCCACTATACAAACCTTGTACTAATGCAGCTTGAAACGTGACAGATTTAGCAATATCTGCCGAACTATTTGCCCAGTAGGCCCAACTAAAATAAAAAACGAATGACACAACGCCTGACAGTATAAGTCGAATATTCAATTAGCTACCTCAATATGCGTAAAAACTTGGTTTAATGATAACACTAGAAGTGATGGTAATATTGCCACTTAATAATAGAGTAATTAATCGCGTATTGTAGATATATAAACAAACTAATGTTAAAGACTTCCTAAATGGCATCAATACAGAATCAGAACACTGCTGTTAGTTAGAAAGCTTAATTGAAGTAAACGATAGGTGTGGCTGAGGGAATGTTGGGAGTGAGTTACAAGAAATAAATCACTTAGTTTGAGTCAATTAAAAATTAGATTTTGATAAAAAATATTTACTTTAAAAACTGATATTGTGAGCCGATCAGTACTGAAGTTTTTATTTAGCTAAACCTCAGTAGTCGGCTTACACAATATATAATCTGTCATTATTTTTTCGCAATAATGTAGATTGCATGTATTAACCCTGGGAAATAACCTAGCAGTGTTAATAAAATATTTAACCAAAAATGCATACCTAAGCCAACTTGCAAAAACACACCTAATGGCGGTAATAAAACCGAAAGTATTATACGAATAATATCCATGACTAAACTCCATTTAAATTAAGCATTAAAAAGACGTAAAGCCCAGTGTTAGTGGGCCTTAACTATACTGTATTATTCAGCAACAATAGCTAGTTTATCAACTACGTCACGAACATCTTCAGCATTTTTAGCAATTTTAACTGCTAGTTGTTTTTCAGCTTCAGACTCTACTGAACCGTTCAGAGTTACAATACCATTGTCGGTATCAACATCGATGTCTGTACCACCAACTTCTGAATCAAACAGGAAGCGAGTTGTGATTACAGTGGTGATTTTAGCGTCCGTTAAGTCGTTATCATCATCGTCCATCATGTCTTTGCTTCTATCTTTTGTGTCCATGCTTTTAACAACGGTAAGGCTGTTTTCAACATCAGATACGCCATCTAGGCTAAGTACAAGTTCTTCTGCTAGCTCTTTATCAAGCTCGCTATTAACTTTACCTGTAAGTACTACCTTGCCATTTTTTACATCAGTGTTAATGTCAAAGTTGTTTAGATTAGTGTTCATAAGTAGAACTGTTTCTGCCTTACCATCAATCCAAGCATCTTTACTTTCGTTTTCCCAGCTGTTTGCTTGGGCACCCATAGCCGTAGTACCAAGAACTAAAGCCGCGATAATAGATTTGTTAAATGTTTTCATAATCTTTCTCCTTTTGATTAAAGACACTTTAACTAATGCGAGCTTTAGGCCAACTTTATTTATATATATATTTCAATAACTTGATGTAACTTTGGGATAAGGCACTATCTATAGCTGTGTAACTATTTACAGGCTACTCGGTAAAACTTTCTCAAATAGTGAAAATAACTAGATAATTGCATTTTTGGTTAATCTATCGTTAATATAACAAAACATAAAACATCATTTAAAATTAAATCATTGATAATTAAGGTTATTATATTTGGTGCGTGCTTTGCATATAAACATCAAGAGCTGTATTAATAGTAAATATAATAAGGAATGCCCCATGTCTGTAAAAGTCGAAGACCGCCCAATAGAGCAAGTACGCGAACAAGTAATTGATCAATTAATTTATAATTACAGTCATGGGGTTATTTCTGTTGATGCATTTGAGAGACGCTTAGATAACGCGATGGATGCACCTAATAACGAAGCTCTTTTAGCCTTAGTAGAAGATTTAACACTTAATACTGATCAGCAATATAAAGCAGAAAAACAATCGCAATTTACACCACATTATAGTGCACAACAAAACAGTGATGATGATTTTACATTACGCAGCATTTTAGGCTCTAACGAGCGAAGCGGTCAGTGGGTCGTGCCAAAGAATATATATTTGAGTAACTTTATGGGATCGGTGGTGCTAGATTTTACCGATGCCATTTTTGCGCATCAAAATGTAACTATTCACGTTAACTGTATTTTTGGTAGCGATGAGATTTACGTACCAGAGCATGTAAATGTAGTGTCTAAAATGTTTTGTATTTTAAGTAGTCTTGAAAATAAATCTGTGTCGCTTAACAAACGCCAAGGTCCTACTATTCATATTGAAGGAAAGGCAGTTATGGGATCGGTTGAAGTAAAAATAAAGCGCACAATTAAAGAAAAATTTATGAGCTTTGCAAATGAGCTAAAAACCCAGTTTGGCACGGGTAATAATAGCCGCTAACTATAATTGAGTAGCAGCACTTTAGCGTGCTGCTTGGTATTTTATTATAAATCGTTATTTCGCTCGCTTGGTATGTCACTTAAATACTCTACAAATTCCACCTCAAACCCGGCGGGATCAATAAAGTAGACATTCTTTCTGAAAGGATTCTCGCTACCTTGCTTGCTTAGAGTAAAACCCACTTTATTTAAGCGCATTACTACTGCGCTTAAATTATTAGTTACATAAGCAAAGTGTGCAAAACCAATTTGATGGCCCGATAAGTTTCTGTTTTCACCCTCACCATGATCGCTTATCGCAATGTAATGCGTGTCATCTCCAAAGTGTACCCAGCGTCTTGGTTTTCCATGCCAATCGCCTCTGCCCTCACTTCTAATCGACCAATGTGGAAATACAGCGCGATAAAATTTAAGCATGCTACCTATATCACTCGCGACTAAGTTTACGTGCTCTAAATGCATAATGTTGTCCTATCAATTAAGTTAGGAGCACGATAAAACCTCAAGCTAACTTTAGGTAAAGCGTTATTTAAAATTAATTCGATTTAATAAACACATAAAGGAACATAATGACTTATTAATTGCTCATTATTATTTTTTAAAAATATATACACATTTCAATCTTGTATAAAAAACAAACATAAGTATTTGGGGTTTATTGTTTACTTTATGTCAAAAGTCGCTAAAATACGCCGGCTGAAATATATAAACGTTCTTTTACAACCCAAAGGTAATACCATGCATCCAATGTTAAACATTGCGGTTCGCGCTGCGCGCAACGCAGGCAAAATTTTACTTCGCGCAAGTGAAGATTTATCAAAAGTTGAAGTGCAACAAAAAGGCGCTAACGACTTAGTAACTAACATTGATAAAGAAGCCGAAGCCGTAATTCGTGACACTATCTTACAGTCTTACCCTACTCACTCTATTGTTGGTGAGGAATTAGGTGAGCATAAAGGCAAGGATGATGATTACCAATGGATTGTAGATCCTATCGATGGAACAACTAACTTCATCAAAGGTATCCCTCATTACGCGGTTTCTATCGCACTTAAAGTTAAAGGTCGTTTAGACCAAGCTGTTATTTATGATCCAATTCGTGGCGAGCTTTTCACTGCGTCTCGCGGACAAGGCACTCAGTTAAACAGCAAACGTCTACGTGTTAGCAAAACGACGGTCCTTGCAGGCACTGTACTTGCTACTGGCTTCCCTTTCAAAAACAAAAACCACATGGACGCATACACTGAAGCGTTTAAAGCATTGTTTGTACACACTGCAGACATTCGCCGCGCAGGTTGTTCTGCTTTAGATATGGCATACGTTGCAGCTGGTCGTGTTGATGGATTTTTTGAAATTGGTTTAAAACCTTGGAACTCTGCTGCAGGCGAACTTATGGTTAAAGAAGCGGGCGGTATGGTTGTAGATTTCGCTGGTGGTAATAACTATAACCACAGCGGCAATATTATCTGTGGTTCACCAAAATTGACTCAAGCAATTATTCGTGAAATTCGTCCAGTACTAACTGAGTCGTTACTTCGCTAATTTGATGCTATTAATAGCATGCTAAAAAGGAGCTCAGGCTCCTTTTTTTGTGTCTAAAAATAAGGATTATCTAGCTTGAGTTCTACTGTTTTACCTTTTTCGTAAGGTAATGTATTTAAATCCTTCGCAAAGTATTCATCAAACAACGTATCAAACTCACCATTTTTTTGCATTATTTTAAGCCCTTTTTCAATTGCCACTGCAAGCTCTGGCTTACTATTTGATACAAAATAATAAAATCCTGTTGGGTAACTTATATATAAGTTAGGTACTATCACTAGGTTGCTTTCTTTATTTGCCGCTAGCTCTGAATTAACCTCGATGAATGAACGTGGAAAGTAATCAATACGCCCTGCACTTGTTAAGGCAAACATAGCCTGATAATTTGCAAACGGTCTTATATGCAAGCCATTAAATGCCATTATTTTTGTATCTGGCCAATCATGACCTTGCACCGCAGAAAGCTTACCTAACTGCCCTAAGCTAGTAATACCTTTAAATCTAGCAATGCTGTTCTTACTTGTTAATAGTGCCCTTTTACCTATGTAGCCTTTAAATAATGGGATTTTAATCGCAATAGCTAAAGACTCTCTTTCGGGACTGCTCATACTCCAGTATAAATCTAAATTTTTTGTATCTAGTGCTATTAAAGTACGTTGTTGATGGGGATGAATTAAAACGGGGTTAATCTCTGCAGGGTATTGTGCGCTAACCAATGCTTTTTCTAATAGCTCGTTAAGGTAGTCGTCACGAGCATATTGCACACGCTGCTCCTGGGCTACATTTACGATATTTACCTCACTCGCTAAAGCGCTGCATACAAACAAACTTACTACGTTAATCAAATACTTTAATGGCAACATAATTATCACCTTAGTTATTATCGGTAGTTTTAACAGTTATTATTGATAGTTTAAATTATCGCGTTATTTAAGCTAAATAGCTTCCAGCGCCTAAATATAAGATGACGATATTATGTAACTGTACTTATTAATAACCGCGCTATTAATACTTATTTTAAATACATAGTACGACGTTACACTCATGGCGTGCTCTACAAAGTTAGCACTGTTTATTCATACTTGCACAGTAAAGCTAAAACAATCGTGAGCATAAATATATTACAGGCAATAAAAAACCGCTCAATGAGCGGTTTTTTAAAGTAGTTACAAAACCATTACGGCATTGCGTCTAGGTCTGCACCTTCTTTTTCAATTACTTCTGGTATTAAGTCTTCTTTGCTTACGCCCATTGCTATAGCAACAGAGCTCGCAACATAAATCGAAGAATAAGTACCAATAAACACACCAAATAGCAATGCAGTTGCAAAGCCATGAATGGTTTGTCCGCCCCATGCAAACAAAGCAATCAATACTAAAATAGTCGTGATTGATGTTACAAGTGTACGATTAAGTGTTTGCGTAAGTGAAATATCAATAATTTCTACAGTATCGTCAATGCGCACTTTGCGGAAGTTTTCACGTATACGGTCAGATACAACAATCGTATCGTTAAGTGAATAACCTATTACCGCAAGAATTGCCGCTAATATAGTTAAATCAAACTCTAAACCTAATATCGAAAATAAACCCACAGTAATAATAACATCGTGTAGTAGTGCACCTACCGCACCCACAGCAAAGCGCCATTCAAAACGAAATGCAACGTAGATTAAGATACAAATAAGTGCAGTTAACATGGCAAGGCCACCCTGCTCTTTTAAGTCTTCACCTACACTTGGGCCCACAAACTCAATACGGCGCATTACTACGCTGTCGTCTGCTTTTTTAAGCGCATCAATTACTTGGTTACCAATCACTTCAGCTTTTACATCGCTACCGCGTGGTGCTAAGCGAACTAAAATCTCTTGGCTTGAACCAAATAGCTGCACTGATGCATCAGCAAAACCATTATCAGCTAGTGCATCACGTACTTTTTTAAGATCAGCCGGTTGTGAAAAACCCACTTCTACCGCCGTACCGCCGGTAAAATCTAAACCAAAGTTTAGGCCCTTAACAAAAATTGATGCAAACGACGCTAAAATTAATAACGTCGAAAAACCCATAGCCACTTTTCGAAGAGACATGAAACGAAGGGTTCTACTACCCAAACTTAAAATTTGCATGTCAGCTCCTTAAATCGAAAGTTTATCAATACGTTTACCACCAACAAATAAGTTGATTACCGCACGGGTACCAACGATGGCTGTAAACATTGAAGTTAAAATACCAATCGCAAGTGTTACTGCAAAGCCCGCTATTGGGCCGGTACCTACTGCAAACAGTATAATGGCAGCAATTAGCGTGGTGATGTTGGCATCGAATATAGTGCTAAATGCGCTATCGTAGCCAAAATGAATTGCTTGTTGAGGGCTTCGGCCATCGGCTAGCTCTTCACGGATACGTTCAAAAATAAGTACGTTAGCATCAACCGCCATACCTACCGTTAATACAATACCGGCAATACCAGGTAGCGTAAGTGTAGCGCCTGGAATTAAAGACATAACACCAACAATCAGTACTAAGTTAGCCGCAAGAGCAAGGTTTGCAACCATACCAAAGCCTTTGTAGTACACAAGCATAAACACAAGTACAAACGCAAAACCAAGTGCAACCGCAGTCATACCCGCTTCAATATTTTCTTGACCTAAACTTGGACCTACAGTGCGCTCTTCAACAATTTGAATTGGTGCTACAAGCGCACCTGCACGAAGTAGCAAACTTAAGTTATGTGCTTCAGCTGGGTTATCGATACCTGTAATACGGAACGAGCGATCAAGACGTGCTTGAATTGTTGCTACGTTAATAACTTCTTCAACCTTAATAGGCGGAAGCGCTTTACCGTCTGCATCTTTTTTACCTGATGGCTTATATTCAATAAATACCGTTGCCATACGCTTACCAATAGCACGTTTGGTAAAGGCATTCATTTTTGCCCCACCTTTGCTATCGAGCGTAATACTCACTTGCGGGCGTTGGTATTCATCAGCGCCAGATTGCGCGCCAGTAATATGACTGCCTTCTAGAATAATACGCTTTTTAAGTACAACAGGGTAACCGTCGCGGCTCATGATCATTTCAGTACCCGCTGGGATACGACCTTGAGCAGCAGTGCTGATATCAGCGTTTTCGTCTACTTCGCGAAATTCAAGTGTTGCTGTTGCGCCTAAAATTTCTTTAGCGCGTGCTGTGTCTTGAATACCTGGTAGTTGAACAATAATACGCTCAGCGCCTTGGCGTTGTACGTTAGGTTCTGCAACACCAATTTGGTTGATACGGTTACGAATAATCGTTTCATTTTGCTTGATAGCGTAGTCACGAATTCCTTTGAGTTTTTGCTCACTCATCGTCGCAAAAAATGCTTTATCGTTACTGCTGTCATCAATGTAAACGTTTAGTGGGTAGCGAGTTTCTAAAACGCTTTCAGCTGCATTTTTATCTTCCTCGGTACGCATTTCTACACGCATACGCTCAGAGCCGGCTACACGTCGAACACTACGGTAACGTAGTTTTTCTTCGCGCAGGTCGCTACGAAAATCTTGTTCCATTTGCTCAAGCTGGTTATCAACCGCTGTTGCCATGTCGATTTCCATGGTGAAATGTACGCCACCACTTAAATCAAGACCTAGCTTCATAGGGTTACCACCAACCGCTTTTAACCAAGCTGGTTGAGCAGGTGCCATATTAATAGCAGAAATGTAATCGTCGCTCAGCGAATCACGCAGTAAGTCATGCGCTTTAAGCTGTTCTTCAACATTTTTTAAACGAACTAAAATTTGCCCATCTTCAAGTATTGTCGATTTAGCGGTTACATTATTTTTTTCAAGGATTGCGTTTACTTTGTCTACAACACTGAGATCTACATCAGCGCCTTTAGCACCTGAAACTTGTATAGCCGGATCACGACCATACAAGTTTGGAGAGGCATATAAAAGGCCAATGGCTACCACAGCTAAAACAAGTAAATACTTCCAAACTGGAAACTTGTTTAACACGGGGTCGTCCTTATTATTTTTATAGCGACTTCATTGTGCCTTTTGGCAATACTGCAGATACTGCAGATTTTTGTACTGTTACTTCTGCCTGCTCGTTTAAAGAGATAACGATGAAATCTTTCTCTTCAGAAATCTTCACAATTTTACCCACTAAACCGCCTTGGGTAAGTACTTCATCGCCTTTAGCCATCATACTCATTAAGCTTTTGTGCTCTTTAACGCGCTTAGCTTGCGGGCGGTAGATTAAAAAGTAAAAAACCAAACCGAAAATAGCTAACATTATTAGCATTTCCCAACCACCGCTTGCCGCAGGTTGACCAGCTGCTGCGTGTGCATTTGAAATAAATAAACTCATGATACTTCCTCTTTAATTTTAAAGTTTAATTTTTTATATCTACTAGCTCTGGCACGTCTTGGCCTCGGCGAGCATAAAAATCTTGTACAAATTCTTCTAATTTACCTTCGCTAATTGCATTACGTAAACCTTCCATAACACGTTGATAGTAACGTAAGTTATGAATTGTGTTTAGTCGCGCACCTAAAATTTCGTTACATTTATCAAGGTGATGCAAATAAGCTCGTGAATAGTTTCCACACGTATGGCAATCACACTCAGGGTCAAGTGGCCCTGTGTCTGTTTTATGTACTGCGTTACGTATTTTAACTACACCTGTGGTAATGAATAAATGGCCGTTACGCGCATTACGTGTTGGCATAACACAGTCAAACATATCAATACCACGGCGAACAGACTCAACTAAATCCTCTGGCTTGCCTACACCCATAAGGTAGCGTGGTTTGTCTTCTGGCATTTTAAACGCACAATGATCAAGAATATTCATCATTTCGTTTTTAGGCTCGCCTACTGATAGACCACCTAATGCATAGCCATCAAAGCCAATTTCTTCTAAGCCTGCTTGCGATTGTGCACGTAATTCTGGGTACATACCACCTTGAATAATACCAAACAAAGCAGATGGATTGTCGCCATGCCCTTCTTTTGAGCGCTTAGCCCAACGAAGAGATAACTCCATAGAATCTTTAGCTTCTTTTTCAGTTGCTGGATATGGCGTACACTCGTCAAAAATCATAACGATGTCTGAGCCTAAGTCGCGCTGTACTTCCATCGACTTTTCAGGCGACATCATAATTTCATCACCATTTACTGGAGATTGGAATAATACGCCTTCTTCAGTGATTTTACGCATTGCGCCTAAGCTAAAGACTTGAAAACCGCCTGAGTCAGTTAAAATTGGGAAATCCCAATTCATAAAGTCGTGTAAATCACCATGTTGCTTAATGATTTCAGTACCTGGACGAAGCATTAAATGAAAGGTATTACCTAAACATATTTGCGCACCAGTGGCTTTTACTTCATCTGGCGTCATACCTTTTACAGTACCGTAAGTACCAACAGGCATAAATGCAGGTGTTTCTATTACACCACGGTCAAAAATTAAGCGGCCGCGGCGCGCTTTTCCGTCAGTACAATCTAATTCAAATTTCATATCATCCTCAATGTCAGAAAAACAGTCCAACAAGCTATAATTTAACCGCTCGATTCTACCCTTTTTGCCTCATTAATACTATTAGCTGCGATAAATTCAGTTTTGCTTATTATGCTAAACAAAAACCCCAGCTTCGTTGCTGGGGTTTTTAGTGTTTTTTACTGAGTATTAAATAATAAATGGTTACTTACGTGTTAAAAACATCGCATCACCGTAACTAAAAAAGCGGTATTTTTGTTCAATTGCGGTATTGTATGCGCCCATAATATTGTCTTGTCCGCTAAAAGCACTTACTAACATAATGAGTGTTGACTCAGGTAAGTGAAAATTAGTGACCATGGCATCAACAACATTAAATTGGTAACCCGGAAAAATAAATATATCGGTATCACCAAAATACGTATCTAACTTGCCGCCGTGAACTTTAGCTGCCGACTCTAATGAGCGTACTGAAGTTGTGCCAACCGCAATTACACGCCCGCCACTTGCTTTGGTTTGTGCAACGGCAGCAACTACATCATCGGGCACTTCTATGTACTCGGAATGCATTACATGCTCATCAACACTATCCACTCGTACTGGCTGAAAAGTACCGGCGCCAACGTGCAAAGTAACAAAAGCCATGTTTACACCTTTATCTTTTAGTGCCGTCATTAACTTATCGTCAAAATGTAAGCCCGCTGTTGGCGCAGCAACTGCACCTGGCTTTTCTCCATAAACAGTTTGGTAACGCTCGCGATCAGCTTCGGTATCAGGTCGGTCAATATAAGGAGGCAGTGGCATATGACCAATATCATTAAGTATATCTAGCACGTTTTGGCTATGATCAAACTCAAGCTCAAATAATGTATCGTGGCGTGCAACCATTATTGCCTTGGCTTTGCCTTCAAGAATAACTTCGTTACCACCCTTAAGCGACTTGCTCGCGCGTACGTGCGCAAGTACGCGATGTTCATCTAGCACTCGCTCTACAAGCACCTCAACTTTGCCGCCAGAGGCTTTTTGACCAAACATACGTGCTGGAATAACGCGTGTATTGTTAAAGACTAACAAATCGCCTTCGTTTACTAAATCAAGTATGTCGCTAAACACTTTATGTTCTAGAGTTCCGCTTGGGCCATCTAAAGTAAGTAAACGGCTGCTAGTTCTGTCCGCTTTAGGAAAACGAGCTATTAATTCATCAGGTAAGTCAAAGCTAAAGTCAGCCACGCGCATAATTAGTAATCCACATCATTTAAAATCGCGCCAAGTGTATATGTATCGGGTATTAAGCTCAAGAAATCAGCCAAACTTATAATGTCTTGTTTGCGTGTTTCTCATTAAATTTTCTTGTTCTTATGGTTAAATGTCACTATTCTTGTTCGGCTGAATTATTATAAGTTACATTAGGGGTGTTCAACACGTGCCAAACCAGCTTAAATTGCTAATATTAAACGCAAGTAGTGCTGAACGTCGCGCGATTAAAGGCACTTTAGATAGCTTAAATGTATTTACCTTTATTGATGCGCAAGATAGCCAACAAGCTTTAAAGCTTTTAAAACAACACCCTGTTGATATTATAATAACGGGCATTAATGTTGGAAAAATTGACGGCTGGCGCTTTTCGAGGATGATCCGCTCAGGATTATTAAAAACACCAAAAAACACCCCAATTTTACTTATTCCGCCAATTTACTGTGAGCGTATTGCAGAAACAACAGCCCGAAGCTACGGGATAGATGCTGTACTGCCGTTTGAACATAAAGACATGCTCCCTCAAGTACTTGCGAATGTTTTATCTACTCACTTAGAAAAAAGTAGCCGGCTAAACTTATTATTATTAGAGCCACTTCAAAATACGGCCGACAAAATAAGTGAACAGTTAAAGTTAAACTTTGCTATTACTCACGTTACCTCAGCCAAAGCAGCACTAAACGCTTACAACCAACAGCAGTTTTCAATTGTGCTACTCGATGCCACTACATCAAGTGCAGAGAGCTCGAGTGTACTCGTTGAAGAAATCCTACAGCACAATTCTAAACAAGCTATTGTTACGATTATAGAAAGTGATGATGCTGATTACGCTGAGCAGCTTTTGCTGTCTGGTGTTACCGATTTTATTAGAGCCCCATACGACCCTTCATTTTTAAATAAAGTGTGTGACCACGCCGCACGACGTGAAGATTTTATGGTGAGTTATGCTGAGTTTGCTTACAAAGTAGAGCAGCTAAGCGTGAGCGAAGTGCGTTACAAAGAGTTATTTTCGGCTCATCAGCGTATTTTATTGCATTTGAATACGGTTGTTTTAGAGCTTGATCAGCAAGGGCATATTCGTTTTATTAACCCTGCATGGGAGGCATTGAGCGGTTTTGGTGTTAAATCATCACTACAAACCCCATTAAGCGCTTATTGTAATAACGAAGATAAAGGAAGACTAAATTATACTATTAATGACATTTTACATGGTGGCGAGCAACAGCAACAAATAGAAGTAAAGCTCACCCATAAAAATGGCAATTTAATCTGGGTCGAATGCAGATTACAGCTAATCAAAAATAGTCGTAATAACGCGACCATAACCGCCACTATCGACAACATACACGAACGTAAACAAGCAGAGATCCAACTACGTCATTTAGCACACCATGACCCATTAACTGGTTTACATAACCGTTATTACTTTGATCAACAGCTTAATAAAATATGCCAAGATAAATACACGTATGATGGCATAGAGCATGCTGTTATTTATATTGACCTCGATCACTTTAAAATAATAAACGACAGCAAAGGTCACCACCAAGGTGACATAGTATTAAAAGAAGTGGCGCAATTATTTAAAGCAAATATTGGCGAAGACCATTTGGTGTGCCGAATAGGCGGCGATGAGTTTGCAGTCATACTTACCGATATGAATTTACTGGATGCACACCTTATTGCTGAAGGTGTGTGCAGCGCAATAGAAAAACATGCTTTTAAATCAGAAGATCAGATATACACAATTAGCTGCTCTATTGGTTTAACTCAAATTACGACACAAAACAATGATCCTAATGAATGTTTAAAACAAGCCGATATTGCTTTGTATATTGCCAAAAATTTAGGGCGTAACTTAGTACATTGCTACTCAAGAGAGGACGCTCAAAACAATACGCTTCAAACTGGGCTTGAATGGGGTCACGAAATTCGACAAGCACTGCAGCAAGATAATATTGAACTGCATTACCAACCTATTTGGGATTTTAAAGAGTGTAAAGTTGCTTATTTTGAAGCGCTCTTACGCTTAAAACTCAAAGGTAAACTTGTGTACCCAAATCAATTTATTCCCTCTTTAGAGATGCTTAACGACACATTTTTGATGGATCAATGCGTTATACGTAATGCCGTTGCTTGTGTGTCTAAGCACCCAGAGTTAAACCAAGTTGCTATTAATTTGTCAGCACAATCATTCTTAGATGAACGCTTATTGCCATTAATTGAATCAAACCTTGAAAAGTATAACGTGCCCCCTTCGCGGATAATTTTTGAAATAACTGAATCAGCAAGTATTAACAACTTAAAAGCGACTCGTAAAATGATTGAGAAGCTTAATAGCTTAGGCTGTCATTTTTCTATTGACGATTTTGGAACTGGCTTTAGTACATTTAACTATTTAAAGCAGCTTCCAGCACAGCATGTAAAAATTGATGGCTCATTTGTAAGCGACATGCTTAATGACCCTATAGACTTAGCGTTAGTAAAAGCAATAAATGATATTAGTCGGTCTCTCGATAAGCGCTCTGTAGCTGAGTACGTTGAAAACGAAGAGATATTTTTTGCACTAAAAGAGATAGGTGTTGATTATGGACAAGGCTACTTTATTGCACGCCCAGTACCTGTTGAAAAAGTAAAAGATGAACTTGAAAAAATTTCAAAAAATAAAACGTTTTACCAACAACAAGCTAGCCCAAAATAAACAAAATTAAACAATTTGTTACTACCAATATTACCTTTCTTGCCTATACTTTCAGTATCAAATAAAAAATGTCGTGCCTTTTAATGTATTTCACTTTAAAAACATGACATTACCTTTTGGCGACGTAGTACTGATATTTATAGTGGGTTTCAAAGCTATTTAAGCTTTTAAGGAGAAAGGTATGACACAGCTAGTTATGTTATTACTGATTATACATTTTGCAATCGCGTATCAGTGTTATCGTTACGCAAATATTAAAGGCTACCCAGTTAAGGTTTTTACTGTATTAGGCTGCGTGCCTTACTTTAACTTGGTGGTATGGATTTATTTACTATTTTTACCCGAACTTGAGCCTTTTGAAAGCCATCTTCAAAATCAAAAGCAGCCTTTATAGGCTGCTTTCATTCATTTCCTATTCTTATTTAGAAAAATCTAAACTACATTGGCGCTTTAAAAATATCTCAAGCTGTTGACTAAATAACTTAAAGTCGCGGATCCGCCCCGTAGTTTTACGCCACAATATGCCAATATCTCTATATGCATCGCTTTGTGATGGTGTTGCCACCATATTTTTATTATCTAAAATTCCGGCGTTAATCGCCATTTGTGGTAAAAAAGTCACTCCGAGCTGATGCTCAACCATACTCAATAATGTATGCAAGCTTGCTGCTTCAAATGGGTTAATACAACTAGCACGATTTAAATGACATGCACTGAGCGCATGGCCTGTCATACAGTGCTCACGCTCGAGTAAGAATACGCTAGCCTCTGGTAATAGATTAAAGTCGACTACGCCCTTTGCAGCGCTGTAATCCTTATGGTGCACTAAACTAAACTGATCTTTTGCCAATACTTGTGTATGAAATTTATCGGTTTCGTATGGCAGTGCAAGTAGCGCTAAATCAATATGCCCATGCTCAAGTTTATCCAGTAGCTTATCACTCGTATCTTCTATTAATACCAGCTCTAAATCACAAAAGGTTTCTTTACAAAAGTGATACAGAGGAGCCGCTATAAAGCTAGCAATTGTAGGTATAACACCCACCGTTAATTTACCACTCAGTGGTGTTAAAAAGCTTTTAGTGAGCTCTTTTAAACTAATTGTATCGTTAATTATTTTACGAGAGCGCTCAACAACTTCTTCACCAATACTGGTAAACATAAGGCTGCGATTTTCGCGTTCAATAAGCTGGCAACCCAAAGTTTCTTCAAGATTTTGAATAGCACTGCTTAAAGTAGATTGCCCAATAAAACAGGCACTGGCAGCTCTGCCAAAGTGCTGATGTTGATGAACAGCTAATAAATACTGTAGCTGTTTGATACTTGGAAGATTGGTCATTTTTTCTTTCCACAAATAAAAAGACCCCAACACCTAGGGCATTGAGATCTTTTCAAGCTAAAAGTCTTTGAGTACTTTTTTGTTAAACCCCAAATGCGGTTCTTAGTACGTAGAAAATAACAATAGCAAGGGCAGCGCCAACTGGCAATGTAATTACCCAAGAAACTACAATGTTTCTGATAACACCCATGTTAAGTGCACCAATTCCACGTGCCATACCTACACCTAATACCGCACCCACTAAGGTTTGAGTAGTAGAGATTGGCATACCAGTACCTGATGCAATAACAACGGTAGAAGCAGCGGCTAGTTCAGCAGCAAAACCACGGCTAGGCGTTAAATGTGTAATGCCTTCACCAATCGTTTTAATTACTTTTTTGCCCAAAATAGCAAGACCCGCAACAATACCAAAACCACCTAGAGGTAGAATCCACCAAGCAATAGCCGCTTTTTTAGCAATTTCACCATTGTTTTCAACAATATTTACAACAGCAGCTAGTGGACCGATTGCATTAGCAACATCGTTAGAACCATGTGCAAAGGCCATACAACATGCTGTTAATACCATAAGAACAGCAAACACTTTTTCAACATTGTTGAATTGCATTTGTTTATCTGCTTTTGGATCGATATTTAAACGAGAAATAGCAATTTTACCAATTATAGCAACGACAACTGCTACAGCTATTGCTAAGGCGTACCCTTCGGCTGCACCTAAATCAACACCAACATGCTTTAAGCCTTTTTTAATTGTGACCAAGGCCATTATAAAACCTGCTAAACCCATATAAAGTGGTACATAGCGTTTAGCATTTTTTAGTGGTGCATCTGTATTAAAAATAAGTTTTTGTGCACTCATAAATATTAAGTATGCAATAAAGCCTGATATGGCGGGCGTTATAATCCAACTACCTACAATACCACCTACTTTATCCCATTGAATCGCCTCAGTACCAACAGCAACTAACGCAAAACCAATGATTGCACCAATGATTGAGTGAGTCGTTGATACTGGCCAACCCAAGAACGAGGCCATTAATAACCAAGCACCCGCTGCAAATAAAGACGAAATCATACCCAGAACCATAAGTTCAGGAATGTCTGCAAATGGTGCGGCATCGATAATTCCTTTACGAATTGTTGATGTAACCTCACCACCTGCTAAGTAAGCGCCTGCAAATTCAAAAATCATCGCTATAAAAATAGCTTGTTTGATTGTTAGCGCTTTTGAACCTACAGATGTGCCCATGGCGTTCGCTACGTCGTTCGCGCCAATACCATAAGCCATAAAAAAGCCGACTGCTGCGGCAATTAAAATTAATACCGTGCCGTAAGATGCAATGATATCCATTGTAAAACCTTAATCTTTCGTGTTTGAACTGATTTTAAATTAACGAGCTAACATCAGCTCAAGACGTGATCCTACGCGCTCTGCAATATCTGCAAGCTCGCCAACCCATTCAATGATTTTGTACAAAAACATAACATCAATTGGATTTAACTCACCCTCTACATCACGTAGCTGGCGGCGTACTTTTATCTGCATTTCGTCCGTGTCTTGTTCTATGGCATCCAATTCAACTAACATTTTTTCTACTAAGGTGACTTCTCGACCTTTAAAACCCGTTTCTAGCAATTCTTCTAATTCGTTAATTGCTTTAGATGCTTGTTTAGTCGCATCTACACAACGGGTTAAGTAAGCTAAGAAATCAGCTTGCATAACTTTTGGAATGGTCATTTCACGACCAATCACTCGCCCTGCAATGTCTTTCGCTTTATTAGCAATCTTATCTTGTTGAGTTACTAGTTCGAGAAGATCTGTACGCTCTACCGGCATGAATAAACCACGCGGTAATTGTAAACGTATATCTCTTTTCATATCATCAGCTTCACGTTCTAAATTGCGAATAGTGATGCGAAGCTCTTCTGCTTGTACCCACTCTTCTTTAAATACGTGATTAAAAAAAGGTATCAAAGCTTTACTTGCTTGATGAACCTTCTTGATGTGTTCTTCCATTGGTTTGATAGGAGATTTTGCAAATACTCCTAAAAACGCGTTTGTAGGCATAACTGACCCTTTAATCAAATTGATATGCTTTGCAGCATGAATTTTACAGTATTAACCAAGATTGTGAACGCTTTTTATTACTTCACTAAAGCTTGCAACACACAAAGCGACACTAAGCCGCTTTAATAGAAAAGCATGATGGGTAAAAAATCATAGTGATTTTTCTATATCTTCTTGAGATGTATGGCGAATATCTTTGCCATTAACAAAATAAATAATGTATTCAGCAATGTTCTGACAGCGATCACCAATACGCTCTAATGAGCGAACAGACCAAACTAAGTCCATGATTTTAGGGATTGAGCGTGGATCTTCCATCATGTAAGTCATTATTTGACGTGTGATAGCTTCATATTCGCGGTCAACTTTTGCATCTTCTTTATGTACTTGAAATGCACGTTGCACATCCATACGCGCAAATGCATCCAGTACGTCGTGTAGCATTTTTAAAACCTGGCGGCCCATATTTTCAATATTTACTAATAAATCTTGCTGATCTTTGGTAAATGAGTCTAGTGCAACTTTAGCAATTCGCTCAGCTTCATCGCCAATACGCTCTAAATCAGCGATTGTTTTAGCTATTGCAATCACTAAACGCAGGTCACTTGCTGCAGGCTGACGACGAGCAATAATACGCGTACACTCTTCATCAATGCTTACTTCCATAGCATTCACTTTATAATCGTTCTGACGTACCTTTTGAGCAAGCTCTGCATCGTTACGGCTCACAGCATCAAGCGCACTATTTAACTGCTGCTCAACTAAGCCACCCATGCTTAATACATGATTACGTACATTTTCTAGTTCTTGGTTAAAACGCCCAGAAATATGTTTATTAATATTATGTTCCATAGTTACCTTCTCTCTTAATCTTGCACAACACGCTACAACGGGCTAATTAACCGTAACGACCGGTAATGTAATCTTCGGTCTTTTTCTTCGTTGGTGTAGTAAATAAGGTATTTGTGTCTGAGTACTCAATCAATTCGCCCATATACATAAAGGCTGTTTGATCAGATACACGTGCTGCTTGTTGCATGTTATGTGTAACAATAACAACGGTAAATTGGTTTTTTAAATCGTTTATTAGCTCTTCGATTACCAAAGTAGAAATAGGGTCAAGTGCTGATGTAGGTTCATCTAATAAAAGAACTTCTGGCTCAATTGCAATTGAGCGAGCAATAACTAAACGCTGTTGCTGACCACCCGATAAGCCAAACGCGCTATCGTGTAATCTGTCTTTTACTTCATCCCATAAAGCAGCACCACGAAGTGATTGCTCTACCACTTCGTCTAACTTACGCTTCTCTTTAATGCCTTGTAAGCGTAGGCCATAAACCACATTTTCATAAATTGATTTAGGAAATGGGTTAGGACGCTGAAACACCATACCTACATTACGACGAAGTGCTGCTACATCTACGCTCTTATCGTAAATATTTTGACCGTGAAGTAATATTTCACCTTCAATACGGCAAATATCAACCAAATCGTTCATGCGGTTAATACAACGTAATAGAGTTGATTTACCACAGCCCGATGGTCCTATAAACGCAGTTACTTGGCCTTTTGGAATGTTCATATTTACTTTATTAAGCGCTTGCTTATCACCGTAGTAAAGATCGAGATCTTTAATCTCTAGCGCTTTTTGGTCATCCGTTAAATTTTCTAGGTCTAACTTCTGGCCTATATTAGCTTGGTTTACTTTTGGAGCGACTGTAATCATTTTTGTTACCTATAAAATCTTTACTAATTAGTGTTCAAGCGATCTGAATTTTTCACGTAAATGGTTACGTATACCAATGGCCGTTATGTTTAGGGTAATAATCACCGACACCAATAAAAAGGCCGTTGCGTATACCAGCGGGCGTGCCGCTTCAACATTAGGGCTTTGGAAGCCAACATCGTATATATGAAAGCCTAAGTGCATGAACTTTCTATCTAAGTGAAAATACGGGAAGTTGCCATCAAGTGGTAATGTAGGAGCCATTTTTACAACGCCTACTAGCATTAACGGTGCAACTTCACCTGCAGCACGCGCAACTGCCAGTATTAAACCTGTCATAATTGCAGGGCTTGCCATTGGAATAATTATGCGCCATAACGTTTCAACTTTTGTTGCGCCAAGCGCTAGTGAACCATCGCGTACGGTACTTGGAATACGAGATAAACCTTCTTCAGTCGATACAATAACAACTGGCAACGTTAGTATAGCGAGCGTTAATGCCGACCACATTACACCTGGCGTACCAAATACTGGCGTTGGCGACGATTCTGGATAAAATAATTGGTCTAAGCTACCACCTAACATGTATACAAAAAAGCCGAGGCCAAATACACCGTATACAATTGAAGGAACACCGGCCAAGTTAATCACTGCGATACGAATCATTTTAGTGATTGCATTTTTTGCGGCGTACTCGTGTAAGTAAATTGCAGCAACAACGCCAAACGGCGTCACAATTACAGCCATCAGCATAACCATAAATACAGTACCAAATATAGCAGGGAAAACACCGCCTTCTGTATTTGCTTCACGTGGATCATCGGATACAAACTTACCTAGTTGCACAAAGTAGTGGCCTAGCTTTGCAAAAAAGCCCATATCGTTTGGAAACCAAACATCAAGTACTTGATACATAGGAATTGTAACAACTTCACCGCGCATATCTTTTACAGTTACGTGGTCACGTTTAGCTTGTTTGCGTAGTGCAAATAAATCTTTTTCAAGTACACCATACTCTGCACGTAATTCAGCACGTGCTTGAGCAAGCTCAGCAACACGCTCATCAGTGAGAGCGTTATCAAGTAAGTAGCCTTTTTCTTTTAAACGTAAGCGTTCAAGTGCGTAGTTAATATGCCCAATGTCACCATTTTGCAAATCAAGTGCTTCGTCATTTAAATCAACCGCACGCTCTACAAGCTCATGTAGCGCTTCTATTTTATCGCCATTAACCGGTTGACCGTCTTTAATAACGTTTTGCACATAACCATAAAAGTTACCGTTTTTACTACGCTCAAATACTGCAAGCGCCGCTGGTGCTGTTTTATTTGTTATGTCGGTTTCTAATATCCAACGAAAATCTAAGTCTACATATTCGCGGTTACCTGTTTTAATAAGTAAGCGCTCTATTTCTTCTTTTTCAAATCCGCTAACATCAATACCTGTGGCGGCTAAACGCGTTTTTGGTACTAATTCACGGTCGTAAACTTCGCCAATAACAGTTTGCTTTGCAATCGACCCTTCAAGTTCAAACTGTACAACTTCTGAAGGCCAGAAAAAGCTTAACCCTTTCCAGGCTATCATTGCTAATAAGCCTAAAACTGAAATCAAACTGATGCTCACTGCACCACCGGTCATCCAAATCCAAGGAGAACCAGACTTAAACCACTGCTTTACCATGTCATGTCTCTCCGCTTACATTGAGCTGTATTTTTCACGCAGTTGCTGGCGAACAAACTCAGCGACTGTGTTAAAAATGAATGTGAATATGAATAATACAAAGGCTGCTAAGAATAATATTCTATAGTGCGAACTACCTACTTCTGACTCTGGCATTTCAACTGCAATATTTGCTGCAAGCGTACGCATACCTTGGAAAATGCTCCAATCCATAATCGGTGTATTACCGGTTGCCATAAGTACAATCATGGTTTCACCAACTGCTCGGCCAAGTCCCATCATTACCGCAGAGAAAATACCTGGGCTTGCTGTTAGTAATACAACACGTATTAGTGTTTGCCACTGCGTTGCACCTAATGCTAATGAGCCATTTGATAAATGCTTTGGAACACTAAATACCGCGTCTTCTGCAATTGAGAATATAGTAGGAATAACCGCAAAACCCATCGCAATACCTACAACAAGCGAGTTACGTTGATCGAATGTCATACCTAGCTCATTTGTTAAGTACTGACGCACATTGCCGTCAAACATCCAAAGTTCAACAAATTCGCTCATAGCAAACGAAAACCAACCAATAAGTAAAACGACCGGAATAAGGATGATTGAATGCGAACCATCAGGAATTCTATGGCGTATTTTTGTTGGTAATTTAGTCCAGGCTAAACCTGTCGCTAACATACCTAAAGGTAATAATATGAGTAACCCAACAATTGCAGGTAAGTGCTCTTCTATTAATGGGGCTAACCAAAGACCCGCTAAAAAACCTAAAATAACGGTTGGTAATGCTTCCATTATTTCAACGGTAGGCTTAACCACTTTACGTAATTTGCTCGACATAAAGTATGCCGTGTAAATAGCCGCCGAAAGCGCGATTGGTACAGCAAACAACATCGCATAAAGTGCTGCTTTTAATGTACCGAACGAAATTGGCACAAGTGAAAACTTAGATTCAAAGTCGTCACTGGCTGATGTAGACTGCCAAATATAACCTGGCTCTGGGTAACCTTCGTACCACACTTCTTGCCAAAGTGCTGACCAAGTAACTTCTGGGTGCTCGTTATGAATGTCTAATACTGTTAGCTTATTATCCGCTAAAATTAACGCAGCATTTGAACGTGGTGCAATTGCAAAGTTCTCTATTGCGCCTTCACTTACTTTCCCCTGCCATAATTTTGCTTCACTCGTTGTGTAATAAACACCTAGCTCACCATTATTGCCAGTAGTAAAAAAAGTACGACGGTAAAACTCAGTAAATATATTTAATTTACTTTGCTTAGTTGTTTCAAATGAGCGAATTTTTTGATATTCACGGCCTGTGTCAGTGTTTACTTCAAACCACTGCGAAATCTCGCCGTTATCATTAGCAAGCATGAGTGAGTTTGCGCCCGCTAGCAGTTGTGCAGATACAATATTTGCATTTTCTTCGTTAGCCGAAAGCAACTGAATTTGCTCTACATCACTTGGGTCACGCGTATCGTATACATACACTTGATTAGCAGAACGTACAAAAGTACGTGTTGTATCTGGCGACATTAATAACTCGTCTACACGTCCATTAACATCAAGTTCTGTGCGCTCAACAACCCACTCTACTTCACCGGTAAACATATTCTCTTCAGCAATAAAGCTGCTAAATAATACACGCTTATCTTCTGTAAGAGCTACAACCGCTGTTTTGTCTTCATAGTGACTAAATGCAAAGCGTTTAATAGCTGCACCTTGTTCATCTACTTCTAAAGCCATTTCCCCTAGAGGAAAACCTAAGCGAGGTGTTAATTTACGCTCGTTGTTTGGAAAGGTAACTAAAAATTTAGGTGCAACAACCATTACGGTGCCATCTTCTAAACCAAACGCATAATGCCCTTGAAAAGGCGCGCTTGTTGCAAAGCTTGTTGCATCACTTGGTAAATCTGCATTAAGTGTTTTGAGTTTTTTACCAAAACTACCTGACTCAACACTGTAAAAATCAACCTGACCTTGCTGACTTAGTAAATAAGCAACTTCAGTTTGCTCTTCTACACCTAAGCCTGCTATTTGCTGTGAATTAGCAACATGAAAGCTATCGCGTTTTTCTACTTTTGCTGATTCAAAAATTGGCTGTACTACATAAAGAAGGTAAAAGAATATTAATAGCAGTGCTACCAATACCATTATCCCACCAGCGGTTATGCCAAACTTGGCAAACCGATCTTTAAATAGACGGCTTCGATCCGTATTAAAAGTCGGCTTATTCGGATTTGAAGTCATCAAAACACCCTTAAATCTTAACGTTGCATAAATTATATTTCATCAAGATGACAGTAATGTTACAGCAGTAATAATAAGCACTCTAAAACAGCTTTAAATAAAACTAACGAGGGAAAAGTCTAAATTAGCTTCAAATAGGTGATTTATAAGTGAACTAAATTATAAAATAATTGGACAAAGTATTTATCGAGGTCAATACTAAAAGAGTACTTAGTAAATAATAATGACTATTAATACTGCGTATAGTCAACACAACTATATCCATTTTTTTAATTTATAATCAAAGATTTATAAAAAAGTGCAACAACACACAATTTAAATTAGACAACATACTTAATGCCTATGCATTTACTTTCTTTGGGCTTAAAAAGAGAATTATTTATGAAGCAGTTGGTTATAACTATTTTAGGGAAAGATCGCCCTGGTTTAGTAGAGAGCATCTCATCAGTCGTATTACAAAATCATGGCAACTGGCTTAGTAGTAACTTAAGCCATTTATTAGGTCATTTTGCAGGTATTATTCAACTTGAAGTTGCTGAGGAGCATTTTCAATCATTACAAAGTGCTTTAAATAAGTTACCTAAGTTAGACGTTCGTATTGAAACCGGAAACACAGAGATTGAACCATCAACACTAGAGCAAATTAATCTAGTTATAACAGGTAACGACCGTCCTGGTATTGTTCAAGAACTGGCAAGTGTAATACGTCATAAAGGCGCTAATATTACTCACTTAAATTCAAGACAACAAAGTGCACCTAATTGGGGAGTGCCTATTTTTAGCGCTGTTGCTACCGTTACTTTGCCAAATGGTATGGATAAAGACGAAGTTATTGAAGCATTAGAATCAATTACAAGTGATTTAATTGTAGATACGGAAGAAGTTTAACCTCCATTTATGCGTGCCATACAACTGACACGCATACCATTTTAGTCCATCAAAATGCTCTGCAGATTATTTAACGCAGACATAAAATAAGCCGATGCAAGCATCAGCTATTTTAAATAATCACCTTAAAGCTAATAAGAGCAAGATAAACTCAGTAATCCCGCTCTTTTATAAAGCTACATATCCATATGACGATTAGTACTTTGCATCATTTGCTTTATACCTTGCTTTTCAAGCTCTAGTATTTGTTGAAGCTTTTCTTGCCCACTTTCGGTTTCGGCGCGTTCAAGTAAGTATTCATATAACTCAATCACTTTTTGATGTTGCTGTGCTAAATAGCCTTGAATGACTTCTTCATCGAATTGCTGATCTTTACTAATGTCTTCAAAAGTAATTAGCTCGGGATTTTTAGCAAAGTATTCATAACTGTACGTATCGAGCGTATTTATTTCAGTTATCGCTTTAAACCCGACTAAATCTTCGGCGAGTTTTTTTTCGTAATTTAGGTAGTAGTCCACCAGCATTGCATTATGTTCATCGAGTAAATCCTTTACGCTATAAAAATTAGCCGCCATTTGCGTATGAAACAAAACGGTCCAATCGTATACCTCTTTAATTGTTTTAACTTGCATGTGCATTCCTTACTTAGTTGACTGTATAGGTAATACACTGCGTAAAGCATGCCAATTAAAAAGCTATTTAAAAACAGTTAGTTAATTTAAATGTGAGTAATAACTAGCTATTTAATAGAACAACTTACAAATTATAGGTAATTTTTATAGAGCAATGCGTGGGTAGTAACAGCATTGCTCTATCGTCTGTTGCTTTATATTATTTAAGTCCTTGTTTGCGCCATAGTAGGTAAACCGCAGGAATAACAAGTAAGGTGAGTACAATTGCACTGCCCATACCGCCAACCATAGGCGCTGCTATTCGGCTCATTACTTCGCTTCCGGTGCCCGTGCCATAAAGTACAGGTAATAAACCGATAATAATTGTCGCGACAGTCATCATAACTGGGCGTACTCGAAGCCCTGCTCCTTCAATAATAGCTTGCTGTAATTGCACTAAGCTAAGCGGTTTTCCGGCTTGCTCTGCTTCGAGGCACTTTTCTTGATAGGCTTGGTTTAAATACACCAACATAATGACCCCAATTTCTACCGCTACCCCAGCTAAGGCAATAAAGCCTACACCTACTGCAACTGAAAAGTTAAAGCCCTCTAAATACATTAGCCATACGCCACCAATCATTGCCAGTGGCAACGTAGCCATAATAATAGTGACCTCAGCAAAGCTTCTAAAATTAAGGTAAAGCAATACAATAATAATCGCTAATGTAAGTGGTAATACATAAGTCAGTTTTTCTTTAGCGCGCTGCATGTATTCATACTGCCCAGCCCACGTAATTGAGTAGCCAGCAGGTAGTATTAGGTCTTTATCGAGCACTTGCTGAGCGTGCTCAACGTAAGTACCAATATCAACGCCATCTATATCAATAAAACTCCAACCGTTTAAACGTGCATTTTCGCTTTTTATACCAGGCGGTCCATCTTCAATAAATACATCGGCTACATCACCAAGTGCTATACGCTGCCCTGTAGGCGTTACAATAGGTAACAACATTAACTCTTCTGGCGAGTCTCTGTATGCTTGCGGATAACGTAAATTAACAGGGTAACGCTCTTGCCCTTCTACCGTTTGTGTTACGTTTGTACCACCTATTGCAGTAGATACAACTTGCTGTACGTCGCTGATGTTTAAGCTATAACGCGCGGCTTTTTCACGATTTATATCTACTTTTATATAACGTCCACCGGCTACTCGCTCTGAGTAAACCGATGCGGTGCCTTGCACATCTTTTAAAAGCACTTCTATTTGTTGACCAATTTTTTGAATTTCACTCAACTTTGGTCCCGCAACTTTAATTCCCACAGGGGTTTTAATACCCGTTGCAAGCATATCAATACGCGTTTTAATTGGCATTACCCACGCATTCGTCAACCCAGGAAACTTAACCAAACCGTCGAGTTCTTTTTTAAGTTTTTCAAGAGTCATACCCTCGCGCCATTCGTCTTTTGGCTTTAGCTGAATAAACGTCTCTATCATTGTAAGCGGCGCAGGATCTGTTGCAGTTTCTGCTCGCCCAACTTTACCAAATACTGTTTTAACCTCGGGTAGTGTGGCAATTAACTTGTCGGTTTGCTGTAGTATTTCGCGCGCTTTACCTACCGATAAACCAGGATACGTTGTGGGCATATACATTAAATCGCCCTCATCGAGTGGCGGAATAAATTCACTGCCTATTTTATTTACCGGGTAAAAGCCAATAACAGAAACAACCACCGCGAGTACCAGTGTCATTTTTGGAAATTTAAGCACCCAGTTAAGTAGTGGTCGATACGCTGCGACGAGTAATCGGTTAACTGGATTTTTTTGCTCCGAAATAACTTTACCTCTAATAAAGTAACCCATCAATACCGGCACTAAGGTAATCGCAAGCCCAGCAGACGCTGCCATAGCATAGGTTTTAGTGTAAGCGAGTGGCGCAAACATACGCCCTTCTTGCGCTTCTAAAATAAATACCGGCATAAAGCTGACGGTAATAATTAATAAACTAAAAAATAATGCAGGACCCACTTCACTCGCCGATTTAGCCACAACTTCCCAGCGGTTTTCGTTGGTAAGGGGCGTTTTTTCCATATGTTTATGCATATTTTCAATCATGACGATAGCGCCATCGGTCATTGCGCCTATCGCTATTGCAATTCCTCCTAAAGACATAATGTTGGCGTTAATCCCCTGCCAATACATAATTATAAATGCCGTTAAAATTCCAAGCGGTAACGTAATAATCGCTACAAGTGATGAGCGCACATGAAACAAAAACACCACACACACTAAGGCAACTACAATAAGCTCTTCAATTAGCTTACTTGTTAAATTATCTACCGCGTTATTTATTAAGTTGGAGCGATCGTACACAGGGACTATTTCAACGCCCTCTGGTAATCCCTTTTTAAGCGATTCTAACTTTGCTTTTACGAGCTCAATGGTTTTTTGTGCATTTTCGCCATAGCGCATAATAACAATGCCGCCGGTTACCTCGCCTTCACCATTCAGTTCTGCAATACCACGGCGCATTTGCGGTCCGACTCTAATATCGGCTACATCACGTAATTGCAGCGCAGTACCGTTGGCGTTTACACCAAGCGGAATAGCTTCCAAGTCGGCAACACTCTTAATGTAGCCTGTGCTTGTTACCATGTATTCTGCTTCAGCCATTTCAACTACTGAGGCGCCCATCTCTTGGTTGCCTTGTTGAATAGCGGTTTGAATGAGGCTAAGCGGAATACCATATGCGCGTAATTTATCGGGCTCTACATTGACTTGGTATTGCTTAACCATGCCACCAACAGCAGCCACTTCAGATACACCGGGCACAGTTTGTAGCTCAAACTTTAAAAACCAATCTTGTAAGCTTCGTAGCTGACTAATATCGTGTTTATTTGTTTTATCAATTAGTGCGTATAAGTAAATCCAACCTACGCCTGTTGCATCAGGGCCAAGCTCTGCCGTAGCGCTATCGGGTAATCTACTCGCTACTTGGCTTAGGTATTCTTGTACTCGGCTACGCGCCCAATACAAATCGGTTTTTTCGTCAAAAATAACGTAAACGTACGAGTCTCCAAAAAACGAAAAACCCCTTACAGTTTGTGCACCCGGCACAGAAAGCATTGCTGTGGTGAGCGGAAATGTAACTTGGTCTTGCACTACTTGCGGCGCTTGCCCCGGGTAAGTGGTTTTTATAATGACCTGAACATCAGATAAGTCAGGCAAGGCATCCACGGGAGTATTTTTTACAGCAAACAACCCTCCACCCAGTAAAATTAATGTAAGCAACAACACAAAAAAGCGATTGCTAACAGACCAGCGAATAATGGCAGTTATCATAATGGCTCCTAGTGAGAACTATGTTGCATAGTAGAATGATCAATCGGCTCTGCGTTTTGCGCTTTAGTAATTACAAATTCATCGTTAATAATGCTAAAAGTAAAATTAATATACTGGGCATTTTCAAACTGACTAATATCAATATCTGGCGCTAATACAAAGTCCATTGTGGCGGGTTCTCGATTCCATTTTTCAATGGCTTCTCGGCTAATATTAATAATGCGATTTTGTGTATCTATGGCGTTAATAGTACCGTTAACAGTCGCATTTTGTGGCTGCATATCCATGTTCATATTTGAGTCTGAACCAGAATCCGAACTCATACCTGAGTTAATACTAGAACTAGGCATTTCCATTCGTTTAAAGTCGGAGCTTTTACTCGATTCAGAGTCTATTAAAAATTGCGCTGAAGTCACTACCGTGTCACCTGTCATTACACCTGACAAAATGACAGCTTCATTACTATTAATTTGCCCAACTTCAACTTCTACCGATTTAAAACGACCCTCACCTAATGCAATAACCACACGGTTTTGATGCTGCGTGCGAATTACCGCTTCTTTAGGGACTGTAAATTGCGCCTTACTCGCTTTAGCGTGAATGCTCACTTGTGCAAACATATTTGGTTTTAACCGATGATCTGCATTTTCAAACCTAAGCCTTACACGCAGAGTCCGGTTTTTAGCATCAAGCGCGGGGTAAATGTAATCAACCTTACCTTCCCACTTTTGACCTTTTAAGTAATCAAGCGTCATTGTAACGGGCAACCCAACACTCACTTGTTCTGATTGGCGCTCGAACACTTGTGCCTCTACCCAGATTTCATCAAGCTGGGCAATACTCATCATTGATGTGCCTGGTTTAACGTAAAAGCCTTCTCGTACTGTTAGCTCATCTACCACACCACTTTGCTTTGCGTAAAAAGTAATATTTTGCATTATCTTTTTATTTTTTTGTAAGCGCTCGATAAATCCATCAGACACATTTAACGACTCTAAACGCGCCTTTGCAGCGCGAATTAACACGGTATTATTACGATTAACTGCCAATAAAAGCTCTTCCTGTGCGTTCACCAATTGTGGTGAATACAATGTATATAAAGGCTCACCGGCTTTAACTTCTGCACCTTGTGCTTTAACATATAAACTTTCAATCCAGCCTTCTACACGCGGATGAATGTGAATAAGTTGGTCTTGGTTATATTGCACATAACCCACAGTATTTATATCGCTGTGAAGTGTTTTAAGCTGCACTTTGGCAGTTCTTACACCAAAGTTATTAACTACTGCAGGCGAAATAGTTACAGCACCTGGTCCATCCTGAGCCTTGCTAGCGTTTTCATACACAGGTACTAAATCCATTCCCATTGGCGAAAGCCCTGGCGCGTCACGCCTGTAATTACTATCCATAGGGGCTACCCAATATAAGGGCTGTTTGTCAGCGCTTTGTTGTTCATTCATTGCCGAGTTGCTAGGTAAAAATTGCATAACTAAGGCGCCTATTAACCCAAAGGCGCCTGCGCCAACTAAGGCGGCAACAAGTAACTTTAAATTAGTATTCATTGTGTAATTCTCCAGTTTGCTCGCTCATTACTTGGGTGTCTAAGCTACTTGCATAATAATTAAGGCGGGCGGTAATAATATGTTGATCTACTTGAATATTCAGTGCATCAATTTTGGCGTTAAGTTCACTAATGCGAGCGCGCATCACATCAGAAAAATCCCCATCGTCGCGCGTATAAGCATTAAGTGTTGCTTGAGATTGCTCTGACATTTGCGGTAATAACGTATTTTGATAAAGCGCATCGCGTTTTTGTAAACGAGCGAGTTGACTAAACTCCTTAAAGTACATGCCTTTGAGTTTTTGAAGCGCCACCAGCTTTTGTGTTTTAGTAGCTTCTGCACTAGCAATAGCCGATTTAACTTGTTGATCTTGTCTGTTATCAGTAAACAATGGCAAATCAATACTAAACCCTACAGAGAGTAAATCAGCTCGCGACTCACCCATCGGGGTATCATCTCGGTAACCATAACCCACATTAACGCCCATCTGAGGTTTGTAGCTTTGCTTAGCGAGTGCAACTTCGGTTTGCTTTGCCGTTACGGTTTTATCTATCGCAATAATTGCGGGATGCGCCATAAGTAACTGTATTAGCTCATCAAATTCAAGGCTCGAAAAATCAACCAGCCCTGCGGTTTTAGTAAACTCAGTATTTAAAGGCTGCATAAGCATATTCATAGGTAACCACTGTGCTAAACGGTTTTTAGCACTTTCAAATTGCTGCTCAAGCATAACCAGCTTATCTTCAAGACGGGTGAGTTCTAATTGCGCACGAATAATATCTTGCTGACGTGTTTTACCTAAGGTGCTTGCGTAGCTTGCTTCGGTAATGTCAATAAGTTGAGTAAATAGCCCTTTATCTTGCTCAATTAAAGCAATACTTCGCTGAGCACGATACGCGTTTAACCACGACTCAATCACAATTGCTTTTACTTGTGCTAAGCGATCGGCGCGCTGCCAAGGGTATTGTTGAGCAGACTGTGCTAATGCTTTTTGTCTAAGCGCTAAACTATTCCCTCGGCTAAACTTTTGGCTCAAATCAACTTTAAGCTGCGTCATCCCTTCTTGGTCAAACGCATAACCGTTAGTAGGTAAGTTGAGTAAGCCAACCGTTAAAACAGGATCGGGTAAGGTGCCTGCGGCAATGCTTTGCGCTATTGCTGCATCTTCTTGGTAGCCACTCGCTTTTAGCCATGGCTCATGCGTTAGCGCATAATTAAGCGCTTGCGTTAAGCTAAGCGTTTGCTCATAACTAGTTTGCTTTAGTATTTCGGTATTTAGGTTATTTTGATTGTTTTGCGCATTAACAGCTGTGCTAAATAACACAACACTACATAATACGACTTTAATACTTACAGCGTGGTTCATCACCTGCTCCATCTAAAAATAAAAGAAAATCTTAAATTAGGAAGCAAAAAAGGTGTTTAGGAGTTACCAATAAGCGGGGTTACCGCAATTTTTACATACACCTATCCTGCTATTAAGCAGACATAGGAGGGCGGTAGAGTGAACGAGGTATATTAATTTGTGTAGTAAATACACGTACATTTACTTTTTCAGATTCAAGTAAAGTAACGCTAAATAAAGTATCAACATTAAGCATTGAATTAGCAGCGCAGCCACTCATAGGGCATTTACAGTCATTTTGTGGCGTACTTTCGTCGTCGCAACAATCCATCTGCATCATATTTTCAGACATGCTAGCGACAGCTGTTGCATCACTAGTTTGTGTCATTGGCATTTGGGCATGCATTGCTGTTTTAGTTGGCATATGTGGCATTTCACATACCATAGCTACAGACGCAACTGCCTGACCCACAAAAGTGAGCAGTAAAGTTATCATGAGTAAACTAGAGTAAAAACGTTGCAACATTATGCCTTTTAATAAACTTTAAAATGATTGTAAGGCAACCTAACGGCAACCACAAATACTTTAATTATGTAGACTGCGGTTTATCAGGTGTTTTAATTAAGTTACTCGCGATAATTGCAAATATACAATATGCGCTAAAATACCAAAACCCTTCACCAAATTGTGCATTCATAACAAGTAGCTCACCACTTTTACCATGGGCGTTACCTGCTAAGTAAGTCACTATTAATGCAATAACAAATACATCAACCATGCTCCACTTACTTAATGCACAAATAACCAGACCGAGCTTTTGCTTAAACCCATTCAAAGGTAGGCAACAATAAAGCAATTGTAATAGCAGCTTCAAGCTTGGAATAACAATAGAAAACAACCCCACTAAAGCGGCTACAAATAAATTATTATTGCTAGCAAGCTCTTTAACTGTGCCTAAAATACTTTGTGTTTTGTTATAGGCGCTAATCTCACCTTCTAACTTATCAAGCCCTAGCATGTTCGAGAACATCATTAGCATACTGCGAGTTCGACCATCGCCCTCTTCAGCCAGCATCTCAATACCCGCTTGCGCTAGTTTTGATTTATCTATGTTGCCCTCTATTGTTAATACTGGTTTTGTAATACCAGGAAACAATAAACAAAGAGCAACCACTACACTTATAACCGACAACCAATTACGCATATTTATTCTGCTATTGCCTCAATAATGTCATCACTGTATAAAACAGCATCCAGTAAAAAATTAAATATATCGCCAATGTGTAGCTCTGAGTTTATGTTGGCCAAATGGACCATAGCTTCATCTACATTATCTAATTCAAATTCTTTTATAAGCGATAAACAGCTCCCTAAGATGCCGCTCTCTAATAGTAACGCATCAGATATAGCTGCATCTAAGGTAAACTCTTTAACTATGTCTTTTAAATCAGCATCTAAAATAGCATCAAGCACCGAGAACAAACCCACTAGATACCCTTGCTCGGTCAGCTCTTTATTATTTTGCTCTAAAATAAGCGACATAAATTGAGCCCGCGTTAAAGCAAGCTTAGTTAATTCGGTTGGTTTTTCGACCCCCAACTCACTAATTGCTAATACGCGAACAAATTGCCTTATTGTATCTTCACCTAAATAAATAACCGCTTGTGAAATAGAAGTAATGACTAAATTTGCTTTGCCTGAACGCGCGTTAGCCAGCTTTAAAACTCTGGCTGTTATGGCTACATCTCTGGCCACACGTTGGTGAACTTCTTTAAAGCAAAGTGTTTCTTTTGCCGTAAAACGCAATAGATCAAATACAGTTAACTTTGAAGGCTCTACACCTTTATACGTAATCATTTCTGGGCGAGAGAAAAAGAACCCTTGAAATAAATCACAGCCTGCCAATTTTAATATATTAAATTGTTCATGTGTCTCTATTCGTTCAACAATTATTTTTGCATGTGGATTTGCGCGTTTTATTTTTTTAATGCGCATATTGGTTTTAATAACCGGATCATCTATCTCAATTTTTATGTAATCAACATGTGCTAATAGAGGCTCCCATTTTGGATCGCCATCGTAATCATCAAGTGCAAAAACATACCCTTCTTTTTTAAGTTCTTGCACACGCTCAGCAACCGCAGGAATATTGCCCGTGCGCTCTACTATTTCAATAACACTATTTTCTGGCAATAAAAGTTTGGGAAAGTTATCGAGAATAGTTTCTGATGACAAGTTTATAAAAGCTAAATGATGCGCGGTAAGTCTATCTAAACCTACCAACATTAATGCATTAAAAAACAGGCGGCTTGTCGCATGCACATCAGAAGTGCCCACAGGAAACGCATTGTTGGCTGAGTCTCGATAGAGCAGTTCGTACGAGAAAACATTCTGGTCTATATCAAAAATAGGTTGCCGCGCGACAAACTGAGTTATTTTTTGTACCTCATCAGGTATGTTATTTAATTTCACTTGGCTCTAAACCTATAAATAAGAGATGGCAAAACAGCCAATAATATGTGTACTTTAATGCAACTCGCATAAGATAAACATAGTCGTCATTGCAAAAATGTTAAAATTACATAACACTAATATAAAAATATTAATATAAAAGGTGGAGATTTGGCTAACTTTATTCGGTTATTAGTACTGAGCCCTCTGCTATTTGTATTTTTTAGCTATGCCAGCATTAACCCTACTCCCCTCAAATACAATGTTAGCGCGTCAGGTAGTCATTATCCATATTATACAAATGATCCAGAAAAGCCTGGTGTATTACCCGAAATTATTGAAAAAGCACTCGATGATGCAAATATTGCAGCTTCTCATATCGACCTACCCACAAAGCGTATTACCAAATATTTACAAGATGAAATAATCGATTTTGATGTTATTTCATTAGAATGGCTCCCAAAGGATGAGAGAAATGACTCTCGTTATGTTTTTTCAGAGCCGCTTATTTATGCCACAGAAATGATTGTTACCTTGCCTCAAAATGCCCAGAACTGGCAAAGCGCTGATAGCTTAAAGGGCAAATATATAGGAACAGTACTAGGTTACTATTACTTTAATGACAACACCTTTGAGCGCGTTGACTTTCCATCCGAGAAAGAACTTATGACCGCTCTCTCAAGAAACCGTGTAGAAGCTACACTAGTAGGTAAGTTAACTGCACTCTATTGGGCAAAGCAGTTAGGGATAAACATTGCCTTTGGCGCACAGCATTCCCATGGTTTTTTAAGAATTCGTTTATTGAGCAAACATAAAGGGTTATTGCCCCAAATAAACCTAGCAATTAAAAACCTTCACGCTCAAGGATATATAAAAAGTATTGAAGATAAGTATATGAGTAATATACCCACACAAAATTAAGGGACTAATGGCGCAGAGCTCGTGTTTTGGAGTATAATAGCAGCAAATGTTAACTCGACCAGAATCAGAAAGAGCCCCATGAGTATTGAAAAAGCCTTAATCGAACGTAGTAATAATCAATGTGAATTGTGTGCAGCCACCGAGAACTTATCTGTTTATGAAGTACCACCGGTAACTGAAACCCACTCAGATAAATGTATTTACACGTGTCAAACATGTAAAGATCAAATCGAGAATAACAGCGAAATAACGCCTACACATTGGCACTGTTTAAACGATAGCATGTGGAGCCAAACTCCTGCAGTACAAGTTGTAGCTTACAGAATGCTTTCGCGTTTAGCGCCTGATAATGGCTGGGCACAAGATGCGCTAGACATGATTTACCTTGAAGAAGACACGCTAACCTGGGCTAAAAAAGCACTTGCCGAAGATGACGATTTAAAGCATGTAGATAGCAACGGTGTAGTACTTCAAGCAGGCGATACTGTTACCCTAATTAAAGACTTAGACGTTAAAGGCAGTAGCCTTACCGCTAAACGTGGAACAGCTGTTCGTAATATTGGCCTAACCAGCAACCCTGAACATATTGAAGGGCGAGTTGACGGCCAGCGCATTGTTATTTTAACTAAGTTTGTTAAAAAATAATCGTTTGTTTTTAATTATTAAAGGCGCTAATGCGCCTTTTTTTATGTTTAAAATAAGTTAAGGAATGATTAAGTAACTAGGTAATACACTAAGGACATAATATTGAGTAAGGATAACCAACATGGAAAAGCATCAAGCAGTATCTTCGCGTAAAAAGGCAGTTGCAGGGATTGGCTTATTGGCGCTTAGCGCTTTTGCAGTAACTGGCTGCGGTGAGCAAACTAAATCGACTGAAAACACAGAAATTGCAGAAGCAATAACCAGCCTAACTATCCAAGCTAGCTACAAAGATCGCAGTATGCTTCGCCCTGGCTCGCAATTAATAGTTACGCTTTACAATGTATCTAAAATGGATGTAAAAGCCGATATAATCACACAAGAAGTGATTGATGTAACCCAAGCCCCGCCATTTACCGTTGAGCTAATTTATGATGCCAGCAAAATTAGCGATAAACATCGCTATAGCCTAAGCGCCAGAATTATAAATAAAGACAAAGTGCTTTACACAAGTACAACAAATCATGACCCGTTTGCAGAATCACAGTTAACTACCCCCTATAAAATTGAGCTTTCAAAAGTGTCGACTCAAAAACCCGATGTAACACTCACAAATACTTACTGGAAAGCAATAACAATAAATGCTCAAACTGTGAATGTTACAACTAAAGAACCATTCATTCAGTTCAATAAAGACCACCGCGTTAATGGCTTTTTAGGCTGTAATAATTTTAGCGGAAGCTATAGTACCGAGCAGCAAACAATTACACTTAGTCAGCTAGCAAGTACAAAAAAGATGTGCTCGGATAATATGAGCCAAGAAGCGGCTATGTCTGACGTACTTAGCAAAACTTCAAAGTGGGAAATAACAGGTGAATCACTAAAACTTAAAAACAGTCGCGGTAATACGCTTGCTACTTTTAGTGCGGTTTATTTTAATTAATATTTAGCTCCCTTATATATATTACCTAACACATTCGTATTGATTTTAAATAAAATGCCCAGCAAAGCTGGGCATTTTATTATTCGTTATAAGCGCTATTTAAAGTTACTCATCAACGAGTTGTTCACTTCTGTAAAAACCACTTGGCTCACTTAACAAACTAACAAGTTCAGGCATTATTGCATCCATTGTTTGCTTTAGCTTCCATGGAGGATTAATTACAATCATGCCCGATGCTGTCATACCGTGTACGTCAGTATCCGCTTCAGTGCCTAATTCAAATAACTGAATGTTGCGCATTCCTGAATCAATTAAGCCCTGCTCCATATTATCAATGCGCTCTCTATCTACAACCGGATACCAAATCATGTAAGTACCTGTAGCAAAACGCTGATGAGCTTTAACTAAGGTTTTTACAACCGTTTCGTAGTCATCTTTAATTTCGTATGGAGGGTCAATTAACACACACGCTCTGCGAGATGCTGGTGGTAATAAACCAACTAAACCTGCAAAACCATCCTCTCCACGTACACGAATAGATCGCTTACCTTGCATGTTTTCTTCAAGTAATAATAAATCGCGAGGGTGCAGTTCAAAAAACCAACCCTTATCTTGGCGGCGTAAGTAGTGCTCTGCAATTTTTGGTGAACCTGGATAAAACGCAAGTTCGTCAGTGTCGTTAAATGACTTAATTAATTCAATGTATTCATTAAGCTCAGCATGCTCACTTTTATGATGCCAAAGTTTTTCAATACCATCTTGATACTCTTGCGTTTTTTGCGCATCGGCAGCTGCAAGTTCAAAAAAGCCAGCACCTGAATGTGTGTCTATATAATCAAGCGGTTTATCTTTAATTGTTTGATAATTTAGCACTTGTGCCAGTACTAAGTGTTTAAGTACATCGGCAGGATTACCCGCATGAAATGAGTGTCTGTAACTAAGCATTATTTATTTTCGCCATACGCAATTTAATATCGTAAGTGAACCATAAGCACTAGGCTTTGGCAACTTACACCAAGATAAGAGAGTGTTTAAGTGAACCATTTCTGAATGAAAAAGCCCATATGCTGAATTATCCCTTAACGCAAAAGAAAAATCAGCTAAAACCACCGTAAATGCTGGCAAATCAACACACTTTGCTTTACATTTGCATGACATTAATTACAGTTATATGAGCGCCTTTATGAATAACACTACTCTTCAACAACTCGAACAACTGATCGATTCTTTAATCGAACGTAATAACCAATTACAAACAGATGTTGTTACTTTAAAAGAACAGAACACTAAACTAAGCGATGACAACGAATTGCTACAACTTGAAGCTTTAGAAAATGAAGAAAAGCAAAAAGATGCCAGCACTACTTTATCTGGTCTTCTTGATAAGTTACAAAGCGCACAACAGGCTAGCTAATGTCTGAGCTGCAAAACCAGCGGGTCACTGTTGAGTTGCTAGGTAAAGAGCAGCAATTTGCTTGCCCTGAAGGGCAGGAAGATGCATTAATAGCAGCAGCTAAAAATCTAAATGACTTAGTTGAGCAAATGAAGCAACGCTCAACCGTTAGAAACGATCAAAAAGCCCTACTAATGGCAGCATTAAACTTAAGCCACGAATTGCTAGAAGCAAAAACACAGGCTACAGTTGAGCAACAGCATCAAGACCAAATGATTGATAAACTCAGTCAGCATTTGGCAAATGACCCCAAACACCAAAAATAAAAAGCGCATACTGCGCTTTTTGTTTATTATTAAAGTAATTAAACATCAGCGTAGAGATAATAAATGAAATTAAAACTTTCAAACATAGCCTCTTCATGTAAGCACTTACTATTAGCATGCACTTTATTATCAATAGTACCTAGCACCTATGCTGCCGTCACTTGGAATACAATAAACCCTCATATTCAGTTTTTAAAGCAACAAGACAAGCTTCGCTTTTACGACTCTAACCAAGTATTAATTGAAGGCGAAAAATGTGCCCTACTTGTTGATACGAGCGCCAATTTTGCCGCAGTTGAACAACTTGCTGAAGATTTAAAGAAACGCCTTAAAACACCTTTATGCTATTTAGTGGCTACCCACTACCATGACGATCACTTGCTAGGTATGGCGGTTATGCAAAATTTTTACCCTGATGCTAAGCTCATTGTTCATCAGCAGGTAAATAAAAATTTTAACCTTTATCAAACAGCATATACCGACAAACTAGACACGTATGAAAAGAGCATTGAGCTGAGCTACCAACGATTAGCGAATGTGCCCAAAGAAGAGCAAGCTAAATGGCGAAATAAGTTAGAACTTGCAAAAAAACGACTTTTTCGCTGGCAGGAGTATCAGCTTAGCAAACCCGAAATAGTAATTGATAGTCGTAAAGTTATCGACCTTGGTGATTTTGAGGTAACGCTTGAGCCGCAACAAGCCCATACTAACGGCGATTTAACTATTACTACTAATAATGGCAGTGTGCTGATTGGTGGCGATATCGTTGACTGGCTTCCTTACCCTGGACACGGTGAACTTAAAAGTTGGCAAACGTTGCTTAAGCAATATATTAACGACGAAAAGCTCACTATTATTTTACCTGGGCACGGCGGCACATTAACAAAAGAGCAGCTGAAACAGCCTCTATCATTTTTAACAGCCATAATAGAGCACGTTAAAAACAATAAAGATCAAAGTATTGAGCAGTTAATGCTATCGTTTCCTGAATCAGTTATTGAGCCTTATAAACAAGAAGCGCTTAATATAAAATCGAGTAACTTCTTTTTACAAGCTGGCCTAAATCGCGCAAAAAGCGCAGAATAACTCAACACAACGGATTGTGTTAAAATAATAAAAGGAATTTACAAAAGTGATCACTATGCGCAGTTTGGTTTTATGTTGTTTGGGTATTTTGTTATTTGGTTGTCAATCAACGGAGCAAGAACCACAAGAAGCTCCACAAATATTTACTCATTTTGAGCCTGACTATACTTATGATATTGAAGAAGAAGTAGCTCAATCGCCCCAAGTTAGTGAGCACGTTACGTCACTTCAATTCAAAAAAACAATCGTAAAAAAGCGCCCACCAAGAACCACCGATCTGTGGGTGCATATAGCCAACAATCTACACTTTACGGTTTATCAAAATCGCGCGTTAAAAAAGCGTATCAGCTGGTACGCAAAGCAACCTAACTACTTACAAACTGTGAGTAAACGCGCAGCGCCTTACCTGTATCATATCGTAAAAAAAATTGAGCAAAAGCAACTACCTATGGAGCTCGCTTTACTACCATTTGTAGAAAGCGATTTTAGACCAACAATAGCCTCATCACAGCAAGCTGTTGGTGTTTGGCAGTTAGTTGGCGCAACAGCGCATCACTTTGGAGTTAAGTCAGACCAATGGTACGACGGTCGCCAAGACGTACTTGCTTCAACCGATGCAGCACTTGATTACTTAAGCTACTTACATAAACGCTTTGATGGTAATTGGCTACATGCTTTGGCCGCTTATAACAGCGGTGAGGGCCGCGTTAAACGCGCAATCGAAAAAAACAAAAAACGCGGTAAAAGCACCGATTACTGGTCGCTTAGCCTGCCAAAAGAAACCGCCGACTACGTACCCAAGTTACTCGCTTTAAGCTATTTAGTTAAGCATCCACTAAAGGGCATTAAACGCCCAAAGCTTGCATATAAGCCATTTACAACACAGATGAATATAGGCCAGCAGTTCGACTTTTCGGTTATAGCTAAGCTCTCTGGTATAGGTTCAAAGCAGTTACACGCGATTAATCAGGGATATTTAAAAAATCAAAGCTCACCTAACGGGCCGCATACTTTACTGCTGCCTATAGGGCAAGAGGCCTTATTAAAAAGTCAGTTTTTTAAATCAAACTTTGCTGGAGAGTACATCGTTAAACAAAACGACACGCTTTACGGTATTGCTAGACGTTTTAGTATGTCGGTAAAAGCTTTAAAACAACTTAATAACAAAAATAATAATTTAATAGGCGTTGGAGAAAAGTTATTAGTTGGACAACCTAAAACCCTGCCAAGCACATTAACAGTTGATTACAAAATTAGCCCTTATTTAGAACACCAAGAGATTGCGATTCCCACCATTGAAATAGATTACGAAGTTAAGTCGGGCGATAGCCTTTGGAGTATAAGTCAGCTTTACGATGTACCTCATAGCGACTTGGCAAAATGGAACAAACTCTCTGCATCAAGTATTTTAAAGCCAGGCACTCAATTAGTGCTGTTTATACCACAGGCTGAGAAGCAAAAAGCAGCCCCAACAAAAAAAGATTTTCTGCTAAATTTACAAAAAACACTAAATCAGCCACGTTAAGTTTATAAACAAGTATATTTCGCGTAAAATTGCGCCCTAACATAGTTATTATTTGAAGAGACAAGCATGCAAATTAGCAAAAATTCAGCAGTTGAATTTCATTACACCCTTAGCGAAGCGGGCGAGCAAATTGAAAGTAGCACAAACGAAGCGCCACTTACTTACATTCATGGCAGCGAAGGCATGCTTCCTGGTTTAGAAAAAGCACTTGAAGGCAAAGAAGCTGGCGAAAAATTTAGTGTAACTCTAGAGCCAAGTGAATCATACGGCGAGCGTGTTGATGACTTAATTCAGCGTATTCCGCTTAAGCATCTACAAGGCGATGTTAAAGTATGGAAACCTGGTATGACAGCAATGGTTAGCTCTAACCAAGGTCGTCATCAGGTTACTATTGTTAAGGTTGGTCGTTTTAACGCAGATTGTGATTTAAACCACCCATTTGCTGGTAAAACGCTAACGTTTGACGTTGAAGTTATATCGGTACGTGAAGCAACAAGTGAAGAAGTTTCTCACGGACATGTGCACGCTGAAGGCGGCTGTGGTCACTCTCACTAGTTAGCAATAAAGGAAGTAAGTATGTCTAAAGTTGCAGTCGTTACAGGTGGTACAAAAGGTATTGGCTTAGCCGTAGTAAAGCGTTTGCTAAACAATGGCTATGAAGTACATAACCTTGATATAGAGCTGAGCGAAATCGGTATATTTCATCAGTGTGATGTAAGTGATGTATCGGCGGTACAAAGCTGTATCAACGCTATCTGTGAACAAAGCAAACGTATTGATGTACTTGTTTCTAATGCTGGAAAACACTTAAGCGCAAATATAGAAAGCACCGACGAGCAAACTCTCGATGCACTTTTTGCGCTTAATGTTAAAGGCGCTTATGCCGCAATACAAAGCGTATTGCCAAGCATGAAAGCGCAAAATGGCGGCGCTATTATATTAGTCGCTTCCGATCAGGCAATTATAGGTAAGCAAAACTCTTTTGCGTATAACCTAACAAAACATGCCCTTGCCTCAATGGCTAAAACAACAGCGCTTGATTACGCAGGTTTTAATATTAGAGCAAATGCGGTATGCCCTGGCACAATAGAAACCCCGCTATTTCATAACGCAATAGATGCGTACTGCGCAAAAAGTGGCGCAAACAAAGCTGAAATAGTTGCCGAGGAAGCAAGTCTTCAACCGCTTAACCGATTAGGTCAAGCCGATGAGGTTGCTGCCCTTGTGAGCTTTTTAGCAAGCGACGATGCCAGCTTTATTACTGGCAGCTTACAAAGCATTGACGGTGGCTACACTGCCCAATGAGTAATGTGCAATGAGCCTAAAAATTATTGACCCACACGTACACTTTTTTAATTTAGTAGAAGGTCAATACTCATGGCTACAAGGTGCTAACCCACCAGCGTGGCCAAATTTAGAAAAAATCAAACAACCAATAAGTGCAGAGCAACTTGTTAAAAGTACTGATTTTGAACTTGCGGGTATTGTGCACATTGAGGCTGGGTTTGATAATCAATCACCTATAAACGAGTTAAACTGGCTAAGCTCGCATTTAAAAAACCTTTCATTTAAGGCTATTAGTTACAACCAAATTGATGCGCCCGCAGAGCAATTTAATCACGCGCTAAATGCACTGGCTCATTCAAGCCTTTGTGGTATAAGAGATATAACCGAAGACGATGATGCAGTGAGACTAAAAAGCCCTCATTGTATTAATAACCTTAATTTATTGGCTACAAATAAACTGCATTTTGAAGCTCAATTTGATATTGAAAATAGCGAAATAACCAAACAAATAGCTTACTACGCTAAGCAGCTACCGCAGCTTCAAATTATAATTAATCATGCAGGACTGCCAAGTAATTTAAATGATTGGCGACAAGGTGTTGAGTTACTTGCTCAGCACGACAACATAGCAATTAAATTCTCTGGTTTTGAATTACTACAACTTACCAGTGAGCAACAAGCAGCGTGTTTTAATATCCTTTTTAATCACTTTGGCCAGCAGCGTATTATGTTTGCAAGCAACTTTCCTGTGTGCCAAATAAATACAAGCTACAACACCCTATGGCACTCCCATAAGGTGTTATGCTCAAACGATAAGACATGGCATAACCTTAGCTATGCAAACGCTAAGCACTACTACCAAGTTTAAGTAAAACTAGTTATATTAAACTCTCTTTTTATAATAATACGGCCAATTTATGAAAATGTACTTTTTACTAATCTTTGTATTTTCTGCGTTTTTTCTCAATGGCTGCATATCTCAAAATCCAGATCCGACACCTAAGCTGCAACATGCTCTACTGGCAAAGCCAAATAAAACAGCCGTTAGCAAAGCAATTAAAACACTTGTACATATACAAGAAACTCAATTAGCTGATAATGTATTTACTACCAGCAGCACAGTAACCCTTAGCAATGTGGATGGTAATAATATTATCGACACGCAAAGTCGCAATACACCCGATCAGTTTGAATTGATGATTAAAGGCAAGCAATGCTATATACGCCACCTTGATAGTAAAGCCACTATTGAGCTTAAAGACGTAGAATGTAAAATTAACGAGTTATAACAAGCTTTACCTCCCCCCAAAAAAGTAAAAGCCGGTAAGTGACTAATCACTTACCGGCTTTTTAATGCATAACCTAAAGTTAGGTTAAAAGGCTATTATTTTATTTCTACGCGTTGAGACCGCATAACAATCTCATCATTTAATTCAATACCCAACCCTGGCTCTTCTGACACTTCAAAGAAACCATTTTTAGGTTGAGGGTCTTGTAAACATAACTCGCGGTTCCACTTTTTAATCGCATAAGTGTGGTGCTCATGAATCAAAAAGTTAGGGATAGCCGTTTCTAAGTGTAGTGATGCTGCTGTTGCAACAGGCCCGCCACATACGTGAGCTTGAATACGCACATCAAAAATATCAGCATAATCACATACTTTTTTAGTTTCGGTAAAACCACCACATAAACCAATATCTGGCTGTAGTACATCAATACTTTGATCTTCTAAATACGGGCGCACACCCCAGCGATTATACAAACGCTCACCACCAGCAATTGGCACATTAACTTTATCTGCTACTTTTGCATGTAATGAATGGTTTAAATAGTTAACTGGCTCTTCAAAGTACATGCAGTCAAATTCTTCTGCAATTTCACCCAACTGAATAGCTGTTGTCACACCAGGTAAGCTGTGGCATTCAAAAATAATATCTACTTCGTCACCTACCGCTTCGCGAATAGCTTGCATACGTGCACGGTATAACTTCATTTCAGTACGTGAGATTATTTTTGTACGGTCATAATAAGTATTGCCGTCTTTATCGTACTGAATTGGATCTACTTTTACTGCATCGTAACCTTCGGCCATCGCCTTTAAAGCCGCTTCTGCATATTCTTGCGGTTGTACTAGCGCTTTAAATTCGCTATCCCAGTCAAACTGTAATTGCGAAGCGTAAGTGCGTAGTTTGTCGTTAACCTTACCGCCTAATAACTGGTATACAGGTAAACCAAGCGCTTTACCTTTTATATCCCAAAGTGCGGTATCAATTGCGCTCATTGCAGCATAAACAACAGGTCCGCCACCTAAGCCCCAAAAGCTCTCACGTAACATACGAGACCATAGTTTTTCTGTTTGAAACGGGTCGTGGCCGATTAAAAAGGCGTCGGCCATTTCTTTAATCATAGCCGCTGCAGCACTGTGACCTAAATCGTATGCAAGGCCGGCTTCGCCAACACCACTAATACCTTCGTCAGTATGAATTCGTACAAACACAGGTGTCCAAGAAGGTCTATCAGGACAGTGAATATCAAATACTTCAACGCGATTTACTTTCATTAAAATTCCTTATTAACCGCTATGGGTTATTTTGCAAAACTAGGGTCAAGTCGATACGCTTTTCGTAACATTGCAGGCCACGCAAGTTGCCCGCCGGTGCTGCCACTGTGTACTACGTTTGCTTGATTATAAATATTGTCGATTATAGGTTGCGGTACTTCAATCACCTCTTGCGAGCTTGATTGTAGCGCTAGTTGAATTTCACACGCTCGCTGTAAATCATAAAAGCGCATAAACGCATCGCCTACCGTTGGGCCTACTGTTAAGCCACCGTGATTTACCAATAACATATGGTTAGTGCTGCCCAAATCATCTTGCAGCACTTTTCGCTCGTCGTCGTTTACTGCAAGCCCTTCGTAGCCATGATAAGAAAGCGATGGCAGTGAAAACATTGAATATTGGCTAAGCGGTAATAAACCATTTTTTTGTGTAGCGACTGCGATTGTTTCTTTAGTATGAAGGTGAATAACACAATGAGCGTCTTCGCGTACCTCGTGAATCGCACTGTGAATAGTAAAACCAGCTGGATTAATACTAAATGGCGTATCGTCAATAATGTTACCGTCTAAGTCGACCTTTACTAAATTAGACGCAGTTACTTCATCAAAGGTTAAACCAAAGGCATTTACTAGGTAGTGATCTGTGCCAGGCAAACGTGCTGATAAATGCGTATAGATTAAATCCCCCCAACGAAAGTGCTCTACCAGTCTATAACACGCGGCTAAATCAACACGAAGTTGCCACTCTTGTGCTGATACTTTATTTTTTAAATCGAGTTGGGGTAAATCAAACATAATAAGCCTTTTAAAAACGTACATTATTAACCTGTACGAACAGATGTTTAGAAGTCTAAAGCAGTCTCTATTTTATAGCAAACACCAAACAAAACAGCCACACTATTGTGTGGCTGTTTATAAAACTAAAATACCAATTGCATTAAAATGGTATAACTGCGTAAATTATTTTACGTTAGCTAGGTAATCTGCAATTGCTTCAAACTCTTCATCAGTTACCGTTGCAACCATTGCTTTCATTGCCATGGTCATACCGTTATTACGTGCACCTGACTTAATATCTTTCATTTGCGCTACTAAGTAGTCTTTGTTTTGACCGTTTAGTTTAGGGTACATACCCATAATTGGTGCTTTACCTTCAGCGCCATGACAAGTTTGGCAATTCTTAGCGGTATAAAGTGCAGCGCCATCGGCAGCAGCTGCATTAAACGAGAAGCTTGCGGCTAAAGTAATACCCGCGCCTAATAGTAGTGTTTTCATCTTGCTCATTGTATTTACTCTTCTTTTTTGACGGTTAGAAAAACTGTTCTATTGATTGTAGTAAACAATCAAATAAAAAGCATACGTACGAAACGACGCTAGACGATCAACTTAACCAAAAACCGCTAACTCGTTTCTGTCTCACTTTCATATACTTTAGCAAATAAAAATGAGCTTACCCTTAATAACTTATTACCACACTATATCATCTGGTACTTCAAAGTCTGCGTATGGGTCATCTTCATCTTTTGGTTTGTTTTCTGGCTCTACATGAAAAACAATATACTTTTCGTCAACTTCAGCCACTTTGCGTGCTGGTTCGTCGTCTAGTACGTAAAACTGCCCTTCTAGTACACAAATAGCTAAACGACCGCCCGATAACGCTTTTTGCGTTTTCTCGTTCACGTCGATATTTTTTACTTTATTTTGATAAGTAAAATTAAATGTGCGCTCACCACGAATAGCGTCTTGGTTGTGGTGCTCTAAAATTTGTTTAACACGCGCTTCTTGTTCGCGCTGCTTTAAGCTCACTTGGCGTGTTTGGTTAAGCTCTTCAGCTTTTTTTTGCTGCTCTAGCTTGGTTTGTTGAATATGCTTTTGCAGATCACTTGGGTTGCTAGTAGCCCCTTTCTTTTGCTTTTTTTGTTGCTTACGCTTTTCTGATTTAGCAACTTTAGCATTATGCGATGTTGTTAATCCTGCTTGAAGCAATTGGTCTTGTAATGAACCCATGACTTTGTTCCACTAAAAACTAATATTATCGCTATTTTAATCACCAACGAGTTCAAATAACAGCGCTATCGACATTAATCTAGCAAACTAGTTAAAACAAACCATGATATAGCGCAATGGCTATGGTTTTAATTATGAATTAAAAGCAATTTTTAATACAATACCACGCAACCAATCAGCAAATGCACAAGCCACATAATGCGTTTACCTCATCTACTCGTTTGCTCGGTATTTATATTTTTTGTGCTTTATGCACCCCAACCCCTACTTAGCCTTTTTGCGAGCGAATTTAATGTAGCACCTGCGGTAGCTGGCAGCTTAATGACTGCAACTATGCTGCCCTTAGCCATTGCCCCGCTCGTTTATGGTTTATTTTTAGCAAAAATAAATCCACTACTTATATTACGTATTGCAATGGTGCTTTTAGGCCTTAGCTGCTTACTTTTTATTTATGTACCTAGCTTTGAGCTTTTATTATTAGTCAGATTTTTACAAGGTTTAACGCTCCCCGCAGCTTTAACAGCAATGACTAGCTATATAGGTATGAGCTATAGCGCTGATACACTTCAAAAAAACATGACCCTATATATTGGTAGCAGTATAGTTGGTGGTTACTTTGGTCGTGTGCTCGCAGCTTTGTTTAGCGACTTATGGAATTGGCAGAGTTTTTATTACGTAATTGCTTTTATGCTTATTTGCTTAGCTTTGACAATTAAGCATTCTCGCTTTACAAACCCAGCTACACCGTCGCAGCTCTCCCCTCTGGATTACATTAAACAACTTAAAGAAGGCGCTATCCTTAAAGTGTACGGTGCCGTCTTTTGTATGTTTTTTTGTTTTGCTGCATTACTTAATTACTTACCGTTTATATTACAAAACACGTTTTTAATTACCAATACTCGTGACATAGGTTTAGTTTACAGTGGTTATTTAGTTGGTGCCCTCGCCTCTATTGCTGCACCTTGGTTACTTAAAAAAGTCCCTTCGCCTTGGCATTTATTAACTGCGGTATTTAGTTTTTATAGTGTGAGTATTATTTTATTAATGAGCCACCAGCTTAGCTTATTTTTAATCGCATTTACTTTGTTTTGTGGTGCTATGTTTGTGATTCATTCAACTGCCGCACCGCTCGTTAATAAAATAAGTAAAGCCCCGCCAAGCGTAACCAATGGCGGATATGTATCGTTTTATTACAGTGGCGGTGCATTGGGGTCGTTATTACCCGGTGTGGTATACCAACATCATGGGCAAACAGCGTTTATGTTTACGCTGCTTGCGGTTTGTTTATGTGGTTTATCGTTAATTATGTGGGCTTATTTTGAAGGTAAAAATACAACGCGCGGTTGATGCTTTGTGTGATTAAAAAATGTTTCTAAATCAGCTTTACTAAGCAACCATGTTTGGGTGTTTTCAAACGGATGACAATGAAACAAATCACCACCCCAAATATCTTGATCGACCCATAAGCTCACTTCGTTTTGCTTGTCATTTAAAAGAGCCAACATAGATACACACCCAGGAGCCACTTTTAAATATTTAGCTAGCCGCTCACTTGATGCAAACCCTAAACGCGAAAGCCCTTGTTGCTTTGATAGTGCCTTTAAATCGAGTTGCTTATTGTGCGCTGTAATAACTAAAAAGTGTCGCTTGCCTTCGTTATCGCGTAAAAACAGGTTTTTAAGACGAGTACCTGGGCGCTCAATCATAAACTCATCAGCCGCTAAGCTAGTATGTAGCGGCGGATGTTCTATTGCATCGTAAGTAATATCGAGGCGCACTAAAAGCTCTGCTAACTTCGTTTTATCAGCCAACATATTACAAGCAACGTCCTCTTAGCTGTACGCTCAAATCTCGCCATAAAACATCATTAACTTCATGTTTGTTATCGCAATACTCACGCTCTTTTAGCTCTTGATTTAATAATTCAACTGCTTGATCTTCTAGCTGTAACTTTAGAATGCTCGATTCTTCAAAATGCTCTTGTTCAATATACTGCTTAACCTCACCACGGCTTGGTCTCTTGTTAGGACCACGGTCAAGGTTAAAGTTTTCACGATGCTTAGCTTTTACCGAAACAACATAAGCAAAAAGTTTATTACCTTGCTCATCTTGCTTTTCGTGAAACTGTTTATTATTTATTTCAAAAGGCGGCTCGTCATTTGAGGCACAACCAGCGAGTAAAACCATAAGCGCTAGAACACATTTTTTCATTGTTTTTTATCGTTTTAGTTTTGAATTAAGCCGAGTCTAACAAAAATTGACGTAAACAGTGAAAATTTACGAAAAAATACTTGACCAATTTTATAAAAAAACTTAAAGTTCGTCCCGCTTGGAACTCAGCAGTCAAGCAGTTACATTATATGTAACTTAGGAATGTGGGGCTATAGCTCAGCTGGGAGAGCGCCTGCCTTGCACGCAGGAGGTCAGCAGTTCGATCCTGCTTAGCTCCACCACTTTCCTACTCCTTTTCAAATTCGCTCTACTCTTCTATTTTTCCATTGTTTTTATTGTTTTTTGACACCCTACTATTCTAATTTTTCATTCTATATAATTTTAAATTTATCCATTCAACTTGTGTCTTTACAAGTTCTTAGCTATACATAATGTCACACATTAGTACTTTAGGCTTAACATGGACAACCCTAAGCGTTCAACGCTAAAAAAGCTAGCTGCAATAGGTTTAACAGCAGGTGCAATAACACATGCGCCTTATGTTTTTGCCAGAAAAAAAGTCACATTAAGAGTGCTTGGTACGCATGTAACACTCCAAGAGGCTATCCGCAAGCAAGCGATGAGTGACTTGGGTATTAATATAGAATTTACTCCCGCAGGCAGCGCTGCTGTTTTGCAAAAGGCATCAATGGACCCTAGCTCCTTTGATTTATACGAACAGTGGTCAAACAGCATTAATGTGCTTTGGGATGCAGGTTCCATTCAGCCAATAGAAAAAAAACGACTCACCTACTTTAACGAAATAAATCCACTTACTAAAACGGGAAAACTAACCGAAACTGCAAGTATTGGTGCAGGTGATGCCCCCTATAAATTATTAAATGTTCAACCCGATGGCACGTTAAGCGCACAAGAAAGCGATCATATTAGCTTTTTACCTTATGTGCATAATGTTGACTCTTTTGGTTACAACACCGACTTTATTAAGCCCGGTATAGCATACGAAACAGAAAGCTGGAGTTGGCTGCTTGATGACGAGAACAGAGGTAAAGTAGCTATCGTAAATGCGCCTACCATTGGATTATTTGATCTAGCCCTAGCAGCACAAAGTAAAGGACTTATAAAATTTAACAATATAGGTGCAATGACCCGTTCAGAACTTGATAGATTGTTTAGTATATTACTCGACTTTAAACGCCAAGGTCACTTTAGTGGCTATTGGAACTCGGTTCCTGAGTCGATTGAATTTATGAAAAGTAAACGAGCCCATATAGAAAGTATGTTTTCGCCTGCCGTGTCTGCATTAAACAGCCAAAATATTAATGTACGATTTGCCGCGCCAAAAGAAGGCTACCGAGGCTGGCATGGTGTTATGTGTTTATCGTCACAAACACAAAGTAGCGTAAAAGATGCAGCTTACGATTATATGAACTGGTGGCTTTCGGGTTGGCCTGGTGCATTTATTGCTCGCCAAGGTTATTACATTAGTAACCCACAACGCTCTAAACTACTCTTATCGCCGGCCGAATGGGATTACTGGTACGGTGGAAAAGTAACAAGCATAGATTTATTAAATACAAATGGCGACGTAGCAGTAAAAGCAGGTGGACAACGTAATGGCGGTAGTTACCATAAACGCTTTAGCAATGTAGCAGTATGGAATACAGTTATGCCAACCTATGACTACAGTCTACAAAAATGGTATGAGTTGATTAGCCGATAATGATAATAAATTCAATTAAATCAAAAATAATATTAGCTTTGTGTTCGCTGATTGGATTACTTCTTTTACAAAGCTATTTGTTTAACTATTCACAAACGTCCTTACTTAACTTGCAAAAGTCGCAGCATAACGCGCTTATTCAAAGTGAAGCTGTGAATCACTTAGAAAACGATATTATTTCCCTGCAAGGGCATGCAGTTTCATTTATTGACAATGCAAATGAAAATACGATTACCAAATTTAATTTTTACTTAAATAAGGCAAATCTAGATCTTAAGCAACTAAAAGCAAACACTCAAAACCATACACCACAGTACAAAAACTCACTAATACGCCTTGGCGAGTATCTAAATAATTACCAAGATACATTTGGCCAAGTTGTCGTAAACAGACAAAAACGCGAACACCTTTACACTACTCAGTTCAAACAGCCTATTGATGACCTACAGGTAACAATTAGTGATTTAGAAGGGTCTTCAAACAATGATAATAAAGTTATTTTTAACGATGTTTTACTCACAATAAGTAATTTAAAACACGCAATTATAAGCTATCTCTATAAACCTAATTTTGATGAAGCACAAAATGTAAAACAAAACTTAAATCACTTACATAAAAAACTAACGAGCACCTCTGTAATAAATGAATCCCTCTCCAATAAAACAACAAGCTTAAAACAAGCTTATAACCAACTTGTATTACTCACCCGTAGCTACACTTTTTCTGTAAATGTAGTGCTTACAGGCATAGAAAACGAATTGCTGTATTTAACTAATGAAATTAAAAACATAGAAAAAAATAAACTAATCAAAACAGAAGAGCTACTAAGTAGCCACTTAACAAAAAATACAGAACAGGCAAATATATTTGCCGTTTTAATTATGTTAATCATTTTATTTTTAAGCTATTTTATTTTTAGATCGGTTATAAAACCAATTACTCAGCTCACTTTATTACTTAAAGATATGAATAGCGAAAAGCCAGTGACTATTTCAAATAACAGCCAAAATCAAACTGAAATAGCATCGGTAATAAAAGCAGCTAACGCTTTATATTTAAAAAATAAGCAAACCAAAGAGCTACTCAATAAAACCCGCGTATTAAATTCCCAAATGGAAGCAATGAATGCCGACCTGACGAGTGCTATGGAGCAAACCGATAAAGCCAATAAAACAAAAATAGATTTTGTAGCCAATATGAGTCATGAACTTCGCACCCCAATGAATGGCATATTAGGTATGTTGCAACTTTTACAAAGCAGTGAGCTTCCCTCAAGGCAAAAACACTATGCAGATAAAGCCTTTTCAAGTGCTCAAAATTTATTGCAGATTTTAAATAATATTCTAGATTTTTCTAAACTAGAATCGGAAAAAGTTCAGTTAGAACAAATCCCTTTTACCTTACATACTATAGTTTCTAACGTTCAAAATTTATTCTCAACAAATGCTAAGCAAAAAGGCTTGTTATTAAACTTTACTTTACACGTTGATGCAGGGCTTGAACTTATTGGCGACCCAATGCACTTAAGCCAAATAATAAATAACTGTGTAGGTAACGCAATTAAATTTACTGAGCATGGTGAAATATCATTAATTATAGAAGCGACATCTCAACACGAAAAAACAATAAACCTTCGCTTTAGTATAAAAGACACGGGTATTGGGATGACGCAAGAGCAATCAAAAATTATATTCCAGTCTTTCTCGCAAGGTGATTCAAGCACAACAAGAAAGTATGGTGGGACCGGTTTAGGGCTCACTATAAGCAAACAATTAACTAAATTGCTGGGCGGAGATATACAAGTAAGGAGCACGATTAATCAAGGTAGCGAGTTTTTCTTTACTCTACCCTTTACTTTATCTGAGCAACAAAAGCTTAAAAAACACGCCTTATTAATTAGCCCTGATAATGAGCAAATTAAAAAATTAATGGACTTACTAAGTGATATAAATATAACGACAGAAACAACACAAGAACCATTAAGAGCCATTGCAAAAATGTCTCAGCCTAGTAGCCCATTTAGTATTGTAATAATGTCGATAGAAAAAAAAGAGCTCAACGATAACTTTATTTTACAACAACTGTACGCTCAAAATAAAAACGTTAATGAAAAATTGACACTGATTTTATTAATTACCGATGAAGAGTCTCCTGAGCCAATTGCAAAAAATGAAAATATAGACATTATAATTATTGGTAATAAAAATAGTGAAGTTGAAATTTTAAGAAAGCTTTCACCAAATAATTTTAAAGAAAAGCAATTAAAGCCTCACCCTAAATTCTCGGGTTTTAATGCATTAGTTGTTGATGATAATAGAATTAACCAAGAAATAGCCTCCGCCCTTTTAGCAAGATTAGATATGACCGTGATCATTGCTGACAATGGACATGATGCATTAGATAAAGTAGAGATAAATGACATCGATATTATTTTTATGGATGTTCAAATGCCAGTTATGGATGGGCTTGAAGCAACAAGCATATTAAGAGAGCGAGGCTACAAAACTCCCATAATTGCAATTACGGCAGCCGCAGATCCTAATGATAAAAAAGCAGCGTTTAGAGCGGGTATGGATGACTTTTTAGTAAAACCGATTATTTTTGATGCGCTTTACGAAAGTATAGAAAAGCATCTGCAAAGTAGCGAATCTCTGAGCACTATAAACCTGCCTTTAGCAAAAGAAAACCTAGAAAGCAATGACGAATTGTTAGCTAAATTATTTACTCAGTTTGTTAACGATTACAATGACTTTTCGATTAAAGCTGATATATTAATCAAAAATAGAGAGTTAGAAAGCTTAATTCGACTAGTGCATACACTCAAAGGCTTGGCCGGCACATTAGGCTTTGAGCTACTGCAACAAAGTGCGCAAAGTGTTGAGAAAAGCTTAATAGATAAGAAAAGTATTAATTTATCTCATTTTAATGAGCAATTAATACTTACACTTTTTGCTGTAAAACAATTTTTGATAGCTGACAGCTTTAAAAAAGAACATATACAGCAACATGAACTAGAAAACGAAGACTCGGTTATTGATAATATATACTCATTAGCATTAACGGCTCGCCCCGTACCTAGCAGTTTGGTTAGACAGCTAGAAATGAATCAATATGATAGAGGCCACTCCCTATTTAAGCTTAAAGAAGCAATTGATCATTTTAACTACGCGTTAGTAATTGAGCTTATTGATAAGTATAGAAACGATAATAAAAATTAGGCATAACCACTAACCTGAACTAGATTTAATATTGTAAAGAACGCAGAGAAGGACAGATAGTGCATTCAAATTACCTCGCAAACAATAATGGATTAACCACAGAACAAAAGCATAAACCTTTAATTCTTATTGTTGATGACGAACCTAGTAATTTACACGTATTAGTAGAAGGACTTTTAACTGACTACGATGTACGTATTTCTACTAGTGGTGAGCAGGCTTTGATCTTTATTGAGTCAACTCGGCCTGACTTGATTTTATTAGACATAATGATGCCTGGCATGGACGGCTACGAAGTATGTAATATACTCAAAGCGAAACAAAATACCAAAGGCATCCCCGTCATATTTGTAACTGCGCTTACCGAGGAAGAGTCTGAAGAAAAAGGCTTTGCTATGGGCGCAATTGACTACATACACAAACCTTACAAGCTAGCGCTCGTTAGAGCACGCATTCGCACTCATATTACCGCTCAAGGCATGCTAGATAGGCTTATAGAAAAAAACTTCGACCTGCACGACAAACTACTTGAAATAGAGTCACTGGCGAAAGAATTAAGTCAGCGTGAAGAAGAATTAAAAGAACTCTCCTCAAAACAAAAGTTATTTTATCAAGCCCTAACGGGAACCGCTGATGGCGTTGTTATTACCGACAGTAACGGAAAAATTATTGCCGTAAACCCTTCATTTTGCCGGATTACAGGTTACTCTGAATCTGACTCCCTGCAAATGCAGTTGCACGATATTAAACAAAATAACCACCCTAGTATTAGCTTTGATCAAGTATGGGAACATGCTAGCCAAGCAGGCTATTGGAGTGGAGAACTTGTAACTAGACGAAAAAATGGCGAGCTTTACCCTGAGCTGCTAACTCTCAGTATGGTAAAAAGCGAGCAAGATACCAACGTGCACTATATTGGTGTATTTAGTGATATTTCTAGCGTTAAGATAACGCAAGAAAGAATTCACTACCTCACATGGCATGATGAACTTACAGGTTTGCCCAACCGAAATGGTTTTTTAAAGCAGTTAGAGCAGCAACTTCAGGTTTGTAGTACCGAAAATAGTTATGCCTATATTTATATTATTGACATAGACAGCTTCCACTCAATAAATGATGGATTAGGCCTACTCGCTGGCGATAACATTTTAAAAGAATTAACTAAACGAATTCATTCTAAGGTGAGTAAAAAAGATGTTATTGCTCGCTTAGGCAGTGATGAATTTGCAGTACTGTGTACAGTTGAAAAAGGCGTTGGCAGAGCTAGAGCTCAAGCTATGGCTGAAAATAAAGCCCAAGAGCTACTTATAGGTATAAACTATCCATTTAAAGTGGATGAGCAAGAGGTTAGCTTAACGGTAAGTATTGGTACGTATATTTTTCCACGAGATGATCAATGGGAAAGCGCTATTGAAACAATTCGTAACTGTGAAGCTGCCTGCTACAAGGCAAAAGAGAAAGGCGGCAATAGGGTTACCTTTTTTGATACTTCATTTGGCGAGCAAGCAAAACGCCGTTTTGAAATAGAGCAAGATTTACGTAAAGCTATTTCAAATAATGAGTTATCCCTATATTTACAATCTCAATTTGACCGAAGCCAAACCCTTAAAGGCGCTGAGGTTTTATTAAGATGGGAGCATCCTCAAAAAGGCTTTATTAGCCCTGGTGAGTTTATATCTATAGCTGAAGAATCAGATATAATTTATGACTTAGATTGCTGGGTAACTTCAAATGCACTTGAAATATTAACGCAACTTAGTAAAACTCACCCTAAGTTAAACCTATCAATTAATGTAAGTGGCAGGCACTTTCATGAAGCGCGTTTTTTAAGCTTTATTAGCCAACAAATAAAGCAACATAGCATTAATCCTCAGCAACTCACTATTGAGATAATTGAAGGTACATTACTTAATCACATGGAAGCGGCTATTGAGGCTGTTCACTTTCTCAAGAAGCTAGGTATTAGGGTATCAATTGATGACTTTGGTACTGGATATTCGAGTTTAACTTATCTTAAACAACTACCAATACAAGAACTTAAAATTGATCGTTCTTTTGTATTGGAAGCACCGACTGATAATAACGATAAGTTAATTATTGATATGATTGTAAGCTTAGGCCGTTTATTTGAACTCGAGATAGTTGCTGAAGGTGTTGAGAACCAGTCCCACTTTGATTTATTGCAGGAATATCCAGAAGTTATTCTTCAAGGCTATTATTTACACAGGCCTGAACCTGCAAGCGACTGGCTTGAAAAACTAAATTAATTACAGAGTAGTCTGAAAAAACAAAAAAGCCGAGTATTTCCATACTCGGCTTTTTAATGAAATTAAGCTTTAGCGGTTACTCGCGAACTTGGCCTTCACCATTCACTAAGTACTTCTCAGTAGTCAGTGACTCAAGTCCCATAGGGCCGTATGCATGAAGCTTAGAAGTTGCTATACCAATCTCTGCGCCTAGACCCAGCTGTGAGCCATCAGAAAAGCGAGATGATGTATTAACCATAACTACAGAAGCATCAACACTACGCTGGAATAACTCTGCAGCGGCTGCGTTTTTAGTGCAAATTACTTCAGTGTGGTTTGATCCAAACTGTGCAATGTGTTCAACCGCTGCCGTAAAGTTTGGTACAACGCGAATAGCGATTTCTAGGTCTAGATATTCTTCACCAAATTCGTTATCGGCTAACACAGTTGCATTATCAAAGTATTTAGCTGCAAAGCTGTCAGCATTTATTTTTACACCTTCTTGGCGTAATACAACTGCGCACAGATTTAAAAACTCATCTGCAACATCTTGATGAACTACTAAGCCCTCAAGTGCATTACAAACACCGGTACGCTGCGTTTTACCGTTAAGTAGTAAGTTAAGCGCAATTTCTAGGTCTGCATCTTTATCTACATATAGATGACAAACGCCTTTGTAATGCTGAATTACTGGGATCGTACTGTTTTCAGTAACAAAGTTAATTAAGCCTTCACCGCCACGTGGAATTATTAAATCAATGCTTTCACGTTGCTGCATCAATTCCATTAATAGTGCACGATCTGGATCTGGAATCACTGAAATAAGTGATACTGGTAAGTTATGCTTTTCAAGTACGCTGTGCATTACACTTGCGATAGCTTGCGAACTTTTAAGTGCTTCTTTACCGCCACGTAAAATTACGCCATTACCTGATTTAAAACATAATGCGCCAGCATCTGCTGTTACATTTGGGCGTGCTTCGTAAATCATACATACAACGCCAAGAGGTACGCGCATTTTACGAATTTTAATGCCATTTGGACGCTCTGTGATATCACGTAGCTGACCAACAGGATCGTCCAGGCTTACGATTACTTCAATGCCTTCTGCCATTGCTTCAATACGCTCATCGTTTAGCGTTAAGCGGTCGATCATTGAGGCTGCTAAGTTATTGTCGCGTGCTGCGCTTAGGTCACTTTCGTTTTCTTTGATTATAAATGCTTTTTGCTCTCTTAGTGCCGCTGCCATTTCAACGAGTACTTGATTTTTAGTCTCGGTATCGAGTAAAGCAAGTGTATGGGCAGCTTTAGCTGTCTGGCGTGAAATGTCCGTAATTAAACTCATGACTTCTCCAATAATGCGATATGTTTTTCAGATATAACTGGTCCAATTGAATCCTGCATTTTTTCGCTGAATTCACTCTGTTCGTTGTCTGCAATAAAGTTTAACAAACAGCTACTATAATTTGCGGTCGCTTTAGCTAAACGCGTACCGTCTTCACTACGTACTAAAATGGTATCACCAACAGCAAATTCACCATGGACTTCCATGATTTCATCACCGCGAATACATCCACTTTCACCTTCAAGGGATTCATCAAATGATCCATCAACAACAACTTCACCTTGCTCATTTGCTGTGTGTGTCATCCAATGTACAGAGTCCTGCATCGGTTTTTCGTACGGTAAAAATATGCTGCCAGGATTTTCCCCAGCTAGCAGTTTTGTAAATGTTTCTTCTTTAAAGCCGTTTATAATATAAGTCGCTATACCATGTGACGTTGCTTTTTCTGCCGCTTCTATTTTGGTTTTCATGCCACCAGTACCAACGGCACTTGTAGCACATCCTGCCATAGCATAAATAGATTCATCAATTGATTTTATTTCAGGCAGTAACACAGCATCATCATGCAAGTTAGGATTTTTATCATACAGCCCATCAACGTCTGAGAATATTAATAAAGCATCGGCATCGGCAGCTGCTGCGACCATTGCTGATAAGTTGTCGTTATCACCCACTCTTAAGTCGTCGGTAGTTACAGCATCATTTTCATTAATGATAGGAAAAACACCATGCTCAAGTAAAGTAAACACTGTTTCGCGAATACTTTGATAACGCTCGCGGTCACGTAAATCGCCATGCGTTAATAATAACTGCGCAGATGGAAAGTCAAAAAAGCGGTCCCACATGGCGATCATTTCTGTTTGGCCTGCTGCCGCCATTGCTTTTTTCATCACCACAGAGCGAGGTTTGTCTGATGGGAATAAATGCGCTCCAGCCGCTACAGAACCCGATGATACTAAAATCACCTCGATTCCACGGGCACGACAACGAACAATGAACTGTGCGATGGTTAATATGTAACGCGAACGGCAGCCATCTTGATCTGGTGCAATTAATGCACTACCTACTTTAAGTACGATACGTCGCCAATTTAACTTTTGCATAAATGCTCAACTTTCCATTTTATCTGCGCTCATCTTAATTAGACGAGCTAAAACTAAGTAGCTAGGTTTAAAACATAGCTTCGAATTTTTCTTTTCATTTAGGCAACACTTTTTTACACACACGCAAAAACCATATCTAAAACAAGAAGCTTAGATTTGAGGTTAAGTAAAAGTAGCAACAACCCAATAATATTGAGCAGCACTAATCAAAAAATTTAAAAGTGTTGTTTATGCATCGCTGTAAAAAGCTGTGTGTGGCTTTTTTATTAACAACATACATAGAGCCTCTAAAGTCTGATACACCAACAGATAGGGTGAAGACCAAAGGACCGAGATTTAACCGCCACGATGGGGGGCTAAATATTGAAAGTAATAGTTCAACTCAAACCTTTATTTACTTAAATAATTAAATAAACTTGTTTGGCAAAACCATACCAAGAATTCGGCAAATGATATTTTGTAATGCTCAAATACTAGAAACATCACTAACACATGATTATAAAGATTAAAAATGACGTTAAGATTAACAAGCCTGTTTTATCTTCAATAAACTTCGTTAGATGACTAATTATTAGAACACGAAGTATAATACACCAAATACCCCTTTAAAATCAAGGTTAAAATTCGAACTAAGTTAATACAAAACACTCATACCCTTTATATTGTTATTAAAATTCAATAAATTAAACAATTAATACACTTTAAAATAAGGTGGCTAAGTTCTCGCTAAATAATTTAAGCCTACTAATCTTTTATAAGCAGCTAAAATTGATTAGTAATATTTGAGTTTCCGGTGTATACCCCTGTATTAATAATTAACAAAAGTTATACTTTCTAAACATATCGTCATAAATAAGGAATTCTTAATCTATGTCAGCAATTTACATAGCCGGTATCGCACTTTGCTCTGTGCTTGCCCAATGGGTCGCGTGGGCTTTTAGAGTACCCGCTATTCTTTTCTTATTGCTTACTGGTCTTTTACTTGGACCATTTAGTGGTGTTTTAGACCCTGATGCACTTTTAGGTGATTTACTGTTTCCAGTAGTATCACTAAGCGTTGCCATCATTTTATTTGAAGGTTCCTTAACTCTGCATTTCAGAGAATTAAAAGGGATAGGAAAAGTTGTAAGGAATCTCTGCTCAATCGGTATGCTTACTACCTGCATTATTATTAGCCTAAGCGCCTACTGGTTGCTTGAGCTTAACTGGCGTGTTGCTGCGGTACTAGGCGCAGTACTCGTTGTTACTGGCCCTACCGTTATAGCACCGCTATTAAACTCAATGCGCCCAACACAAGACATAGACCGTATACTTCGCTGGGAAGGTATTGTAATAGACCCAATTGGCGCATTATTTGCTGTATTGGTATTTGAAGCTGTAATGCTTGTAGGCCAAGGCGAAGTATTTAGTCATACTATTATTGCTTTAGTTAAAACCCTAGGTGTCGGTTTAAGTATTGGTGTTGCTGCAGGTTGGCTAACAACCCTATTAATGCGTCGCGAGTGGCTGCCATTTGAATTACATAAGTTTGGGATTTTAGCACTAGTCCTTATTAGTTTTTCTGTATCAAATTATTTAAGCCATGAATCAGGCTTATTAGCAGTAACTGTATTTGGTATTTGGCTTGCGAACCAAGACGATTTAGAAATAGATTCTGTACTTGAGTTTAAAGAAGACTTGTCGATGATATTAATATCAACGCTGTTCATTTTACTTGCAGCACGTTTACAGCTTTCTGATTTGATGATGCTCGACAGCGATGTATTTATATTTTTAGCTATTGTGCTTTTTGTTGCACGCCCACTGTGTATTGCTATTTCGACCTTTGGTACTGACTTACCAATGAAGTCTCGCTTGGTACTTGCCTGGATTGCTCCACGCGGTATAGTTGCCGCAGCAGTTGGGTCGGTATTTGCACTAAGTATGATGGAAGCTGGCGTTGCTGATGCTGAAAAGATGGTGCCACTTATATTTACGGTGATCATCATTACGGTTGTGCTGCAAAGCTTAACAGCCATCCCTGTTGCCAAGCTATTAGGTGTACGCCAACCATCGCCAAACACAATATTAATTATTGGTGCAAACCATGTATCGCGTGCAATTGGACGTGGCTTACAAGAGCAGAATATTCCGGTTCACCTTTCAGATCCTGCATGGGAAAACTGCAGAATGGCACGTATGGATGGCTTAGCTTGTTATTATGGTAACCCGCAATCAGAGCATGCAGAACGCTACTTACCTCTAACAACTATTCGCAGTGTCTTAGCGCTATCGCCAAACCGTCATCATAATGCGCTAGGCGTTCAATACTTTTCGCATTTACTTAATGAAAAAAATGTATTTTCGCTTCGCTCATCAACGTCGCATGCTAAAGCAAATAAAGACAGTGCAACGTTTTTATCTAGACAAATATTGTTTGGAGACGAAGGCTCGTATGCACGTTTAAGCAGTATTATAGCTAAAGGCGGTAAGGTTAGTTCAACACGTATCTCGGATGAGTTTAGCTGGGAGCAATACCTAGAAATGAACCCTGAGGCTATCCCTTTGTTTATTCTTAAAGGTGATAAAGACAGCGACGACGATACGCCTATTAAGCTAAGACCGTTTACAATCAACATGGAAAAACCACCGCAAGAAGGTGAACGTGTTGTTGCATTACAGCCGCCTAAAATGTCGGTTTTAAAAGACCCGCAAACAAAGGCTAAAGAAGAAAGTTAAACACTTTTACAGGTAGTAAAAACTCAAAAACCCTAACTTAAAAAGTTAGGGTTTTGTTTTTAAGGGCCATTAAATAGGAAGACGAGCTCGCGCAACCACACTATCTGGCATTTTTTGCGCTAACTTAGTCAACGCTCGCTCAATTTTTTTATGAGTAGCTTTATCTGCCACCATAGAATTAAATAGCCAACGGTATGCATCTTCAAAATCTCGCGGGCTGCCATAGCCATCATTAAATAATTTAACCAAACGTAGTTGTGCTTTTAAATTGCCTTGCGACGACGCTTCACGCAAATACGTAATTGCCATTGCTTTATCTTGCTGGACTAAACGCCCAGTGTCGTAGTAACGCCCTAACTGCTCTAGCGCTGCCGCTAAGCCTTGCTCAGCCGCTTTTCGCATGTAATACACACCTAACTCTACATTACGATCCACGCACACGTTATAAGCCAGCATATCGCCGTATAAAAATTGATAAGACGGCAATGCCATTTTATTGGCTCGTGCTTCTATATCTTGCACTAACTGGCAATCATCTGCCTTTACCCGCGCTAAATGCGTATTTTTATTTATTAACGCAATTAGCTCAGATTCTGTATACAGCGGTACAGCAGCAGGGCTTTCTGTAGCTAAGCTGTTGGTTGCTATAAATAAAGACAGCGGAATTAACGAAAGCCTTAATACGCAATTACGGTAAAATAAACGCATGCTCACCACTTATAAAAATAAACTTATTAAAATATATACAAAGATCGTTCCAAGGTGAATTTTAGATACAAAAAAAGCTGCACTAGGCAGCTTTTTTTAATCTAATGGTAATTACGCAAACGGGTTGCGAAGTACCATAGTTTCTACGCGGTCTGGACCTGTAGAAATAATATCAATTGGAACACCCGTAATTTCTTCAATACGCTTGATGTAGTCAATCGCAGCTTTTGGTAAACCGTCAAGACTCGTTACACCAACAGTGTTTTCTGACCAACCTGGCATTTCTTCGTATACTGGCGTTACTTTATCGTAACCTTCAGCTGCTAATGGTGTTACGTTAGTAACTGTGCCATCTTCAAGCTTGTAACCAATACAGATTTTAAGCGTTTCTAAGCCATCTAAAACATCAAGCTTAGTTAAACAAAAACCTGAAATACTGTTGATTTGAACCGCACGGCGCATAGCCACTGCATCTAACCAACCAGTACGACGAAGTCGACCTGTTGTAGCGCCAAACTCATGGCCTTTATCACCTAAGTGCTTACCAACTGGATCTTGTTTCTCAAGACCGTCGTAAAGCTCTGTAGGGAAAGGGCCTGAACCAACACGTGTAGTGTACGCTTTAATAATACCTAAAACGTAATCAAGGTTTAATGGACCAAAACCTGCACCAGTAGCAACGCCACCAGCTGTAGTATTTGAAGATGTTACATAAGGGTAAGTACCGTGATCGATATCAAGTAACGTACCTTGTGCACCTTCAAATAAAATGTTTTCGCCTGCTAAACGCGTTTGATCTAAAAGCTCAGTTACATCTACAACCATTGCTTTTAAGATATCAGCAACAGCCATTGCATCATCAAACGTTTTTTGGAAATCTACAGCGTCTACTTTGTAGTAGTTAACTAAAGTGAAGTTATGGTATTCAAGAACTTCTTTTAATTTAGCTGCAAATAATTCAGGATTAAATAAATCGCCTACGCGTAAACCACGGCGAGCCACTTTATCTTCGTACGCAGGACCAATACCACGGCCAGTTGTACCAATTGGCTTATCGCCACGAGCAGTTTCGCGGGCTACATCTAATGCAACATGGAAAGGCAAGATTAGCGGACATGCTTCACTTATTAAAAGACGCTCGCGTACTGGTACGCCGCGTTCTTCAAGCATGCCAATTTCTCTCATTAGCGCTTCTGGTGATAAAACTACACCATTACCAATCACACATTTAACATTGTCACGTAATACACCCGATGGAATAAGGTGTAGAACCGTCTTTTCACCTTCGATAACTAAAGTATGACCCGCATTGTGGCCACCTTGATAACGAACTACTAAAGATGCTTTGTCTGTAAGGAGATCAACTACCTTACCCTTTCCTTCGTCACCCCATTGGGTGCCTAATACAACAACGTTTTTACCCATCGTAAATTCACTTAGAGAAAATTAGGACGAGATTTTACCAGAAAACTAAAGTAAAGATCACCCCTGTTCAGCTTATTTTTTCTGCGCGCATTTGTTATATCCAAATATTAGCTAATAACCACATAAATAACAGTGATTTAAAGCACTAGACTGTGTTTAACAAAAAGCCCCGCAAATGCGAGGCTTTTTAACTTTTAAATAATTAGCGTAAAGCCTATTGAGCTTTAGCGCCTTTCATATATTGGAAGAAGTCGCTATCTGGTGAAAGCACCATAACGTCTTGCTTATTTTTAAAAGTCTTTTTGTAAGCCTCGAGCGAACGCACAAAACTAAAGAACTCAGGGTCTTTGTTATACGCGCTTGCATAGATGCCTGCTGCATCAGCATCGCCTTGACCACGTACAGAACGCGCATTACGCTCTGCATCGGCAAGCATTACTGTTACACGACGGTCAACACCCGCACGAATAGTCTCGGCTTTTTCCTGACCTTCAGAACGGTGCTCTTTTGCAACAGCAGTACGCTCAGCGCGCATACGTTGGTAAATAGAGCTACTCACTTCTTGTGGTAGGTTAATTTGCTTAACACGTACGTCTAGCACCTCAATACCAAGCTCACGTGCACTTTCAGAAGCTTGTACTAACGCTTCTTCCATCAACTCGCTACGCTCACCCGATACAATTTCGCGAATTGTACGTGTACCAAAGTTTGTACGAAGACCATTATTTACTTTTTGTTTAAGTAGCGTTTCAGCATATTGCTTATCGCCACGGGCACGCAAGTAAAAAGCGCTAAAGTCATTAACACGCCATTTTACAAACGAATCAACAATTAAGTCTTTTTTCTCACTAGTAACAAAGCGGTCCGGCGCACCATCTAGCGTTTGAATACGTGCATCAATGCGACGTACTTGGCTAAAAAATGGCACCTTAAATTGTAGGCCTGGGCCATATACAATCGCTTGATCGTCGCTGTCTTTTTGTACTTTACTGAATAACATTACAATTGCTTTTTGCCCTTCAGGTACAACAAATACCGATGAGAAAGACATAACAATGGCAGCTAATAGTATTACTAAACTAAAGTTTTTCATTATGATTATCTCCCATCATTGAAGCGGTCGTTGTTAAAGCGGTCATTGCCACTATTAACAGAGCTATTGCGCGACGTATTTACTTTATTGCGTAAATCTTGAATATCACTAGAGCTTGGAAGTGCAACACGTGTTGCTGTCCCTTGCTTATCCATGATCTTATCAAGTGGTAAATAAAGCATGTTATTACCGCCTTTAACATCAACCAATATTTTAGAACTACTCCCTAACACTTCTTCCATTGCATCAATGTATAAGCGCTCACGAGTAACTTCTTTAGCTGCTTGATATTCAGGTAATAGCTTTTCAAAACGAGCTACTTCACCTTGTGCTTCTAATGTAATACGCTCTTGGTAACCTTCCGCTTCTTGAGTCATACGCGTTACTTGACCACGAGCACGCGGTTCAATTTCACGAGCATATGCTTCTGCTTCACGAATGAAACGTTCTTCATCTTCTTGTGCAGCAATCGCATCATCAAATGCATCTTTAACTTCAGTTGGCGGACGAGAGTCTTTAAAGTTCACGTCAGTAACAATTAAACCTAAGTTATATGGTTCGATAATCTTATTAAGCTCATCCCATGTATTTTGACGCACAACCTCACGGCCATTAGTTAATACTTGGTCCATTTTTGCATGGCCCACAACGTAACGTAGTGCACTATCTAGTGCTTCTTCTAAGCTACTATCAGCGTTAGTTACGCTAAATTCATAAAGGTATGGGTCAATAACACGGTATTGCACCTGAAACTCAACGCTCACTACGTTTTCGTCTTCAGTAAGCATAAAACCAGAAGCCGATAATGAACGAACTGCTTCAATATCTACTGGGATTACCGTTTCAATAAACGTCATTTTCCAACGCAGACCAGGATCAGCAATTCGGTCATATTTACCAAATTGAAGAACCACACCACGCTCGGCTTCTTTAACCGTATAAATACCACTTAACGCCCATACAATAACGGCGATAATAAGTATGAATGAAATACCGGCTCCGCCAAGTCCACCGCCGCTACCATTGCCGGATTTTTTCCCGCCAAATAAGCCGCCGAACTTGTTACTAAACTTGCGGAACACCTCGTCTAAATCAGGTGGGCCTTGATCACGTCCGCCTTTATTATTCCACGGATCTTTGTCATTGCCATTATTACCCGGTTCATTCCAGGCCATAGCTATACTCCATTGTTATCTAAATAAATTAGGAAATTGTGTTAAATCTAACAAATCTACCGCGTTTCTCATACAAAAACCGACATTAAAACGTCAATTTTTAATTACGGTTGATAAAACCAGCAATTTCAGGACCAAATTCTTTAATTAAACGATTCCACTCAACCATTGGCATTCTAACATCTAACAGCCAATTACCTTGCTCATCAAATCGCTCTTCATGTACTGCATTTAAACTAAACAATGCAGCTCTTAGGCGACCATACAATGGCGTAAGAAATAATGTTTCGTTAAACATCTTCTTAGCAAGTAGTTCACTAATAGCCTCACTAAGTAATTCACACCCTTCACCAGTCTGAGCGCTAAGCCATACTCTTATAGGTTGGCTTTCGTCATCTCGATCAATACGTGGGCTTACGTTATCCAGCGCATCAATTTTATTATAAATTAATAGCTGTGGTACTTCATCGGCTTCAATTTCTTTAAGCACCGATTGTACTTGTTCAATATTCTCTTGAAGACGAGAGTCTGCTGCGTCAATTACATGTAACTGTAAATCAGCTTCACGAGTTTCAGTTAGCGTTGCTTTAAAAGCAGCAACTAAGTCGTGCGGTAAATGACGAATAAAGCCCACTGTATCAGCTAAGATAACAGGACCAACATCACCTAATTCAAGCTTACGTAGAGTCGGGTCAAGCGTTGCAAACAACTGATCGGCCGCGTATACATCTGAATTCGTAATTCGATTGAATAATGTAGATTTACCCGCATTGGTATAGCCAACTAACGATACCGTAGGTATTTCGTTACGAGTACGAGCTCGCCTACCTTGTTCGCGTTGCACTGCTACTTTAGCTAAACGCGCACGGATATTTTGAATTCGGGCACGAAGTAATCGTCTATCTGTTTCAAGTTGGGTTTCACCAGGTCCACGTAAACCAATCCCGCCTTTTTGGCGTTCAAGATGGGTCCAGCCCCGAATTAATCGAGTAGACATATGGCGAAGTTGTGCCAATTCAACCTGCAGCTTACCCTCATGGGTACGTGCACGTTGGGCAAAAATATCAAGAATTAGCGTCGTTCTATCAAGCACACGACACTGACAAACACGCTCTAAATTACGCTCTTGTGACGGTCTGAGTTGATGATTGAAAATTACGACATCTGCATTGTGGATTTTGACAATCTCAGCTATTTCTTCTGCTTTACCGGTACCGACGAATAGTTTCGGATGTGGTGCTTGACGGCTGCCTTGCACAACCGCCAAACTACTAACACCAGCAGAAGATACCAACATTTCTAATTCATGAAGATCTTCACGATCCCCTTCTTTAGGTAAGTCGATATGAACTAAAATTGCCTGTTCGCCGGATTCATAGCGGTCAAACAAACATTATGCTCCTAATTAAAAGTTACCAGCTTCTGGCTCTTCAGTTTCTTCACTCCCTTGAACTGCTTGGAAGTTAACTGCGCGAGCAGGGACAACTGTTGAAATTGCATGCTTATAAACCATTTGATTTACGGTGTTCTCTAGTAAAATAACAAATTGGTCAAATGACTGAATTTTGCCTTGTAATTTTATGCCATTTACCAAAAAGATTGATACTGGAATGCGCTCACGTCGTAGTGCATTCAAAAATGGGTCTTGTAACGATTGGCCTTTTGCCATGTTATTGTTCCTTCGTTCTAGGTGTTATTATAATTAAGTGGCTGAACTTATTTGATAAAAAAACATTCAACTACTACTAGCTTAGCGAACTTACTACACGATGCAAGTTTTCTTCGTCACCTGTTGTTAACCAAGTAACATCAGGCCAGCTACGAAGCCACGTTAACTGACGTTTTGCCAATTGACGTGTTGCTGCGATGCCACGAAAAACCATTTCATCATGGCTTGTTTCACCCGCAAGGTAATCCCACATTTGTCTATAACCAACACAACGAATAGAAGGCATATTGGGGTGTAAATCCTTACGTAGATATAGGGTCGAAACTTCATTTTCAAACCCCTGATCAATCATTATTTTAAACCTTTCTTCAATTCGGCTGTGTAATTCGCTGCGTTCTTGCGGTGCAATCGCAAATTGATGAAAAGTATAAGGTAAAGCCGGCTGCTTTTGCTTTTGCAACTCAGTCATGGTCTTACCAGTTAACCTGTAAACCTCTAAAGCTCGATTAATTCTTTGTGAGTCATTTTCACTTATTTTTTCGGCTGCTTTTGGGTCAACTTTAACTAATTCTTTATATAAATGAGGCCAGCCAAATTCTTTAGCTTGTGCTTCTAGCTCTGATCTTATTACTGTATCTGCTTCAGGCAAAGGCGATAAACCATCAATTAAAGATTTGAAGTACAACATTGTACCTCCAACTAATACAGGTACTTTACCTTGTCTATGAAATTCGTCAATTTTTTGTACTGCATCGCGCCTAAAATCAGCAACTGAATATGTTTCACTCGGGTCAAGTAAGTCGATCAGATGATGCGGAGCTTTAGCAAGTTCTTCTGCATCGGGTTTTGCAGTACCAATGTTCATATCTTTATACACTAACGCTGAATCAACGCTGATTATTTCTGTATTTAAATGCTCGCACAGTGAGATTGCCAATGCTGTTTTACCAGCAGCAGTTGGACCCATTAAAAATATGACTGGTAAATTACTCAACACTGATACCTTAATCTAATTGCATTAAATAGTGATTTAGCTCTATTTTAACTGCTTTTTCGCGTAAGCGTTCAATAGTTTGCGGATTATTTTGTAAGCGCATTTGTTGCGCTAAAAACACATTGCTTAAATAAAACCGGGGAGGTACACATTTTATCTGCCACTCTAACCAATTCTCTATATTTTCAAGCCCTGCTTTACACCCATCAAGTAGCTCACCTATCGCTGTACTTACATCAAGTAAATATAAGCACGCTGGCAATTTTTTAACCATTACAAACTGTTTTTCTATTACGAGTTCAAAACCAAGTAAAGTAAACCACGATTGCTGAGCTTCTATAAGTAAGCAATCTTCTTTTGATAAGTTTACTCTTACGGGCAGCAAAAGGGCTTTCCCTTCTAAACTTCCGGACTCTTTAATTTGATTATGCCAATCATCTACCAATACATATTTGAAATGTGAGCAATACAATTGCTGCTCAACACTAAATACACACGCACCTTCATTAACACTGATGATTGAAACTGTCTTTAAAACATTATGCGCAGACTCTAACTGGTGTTGTGCTATAGGTATGTTTGCTACATTATCAAAATGCGCAGCGTGTTGCTCACTCACACCTTGATAAAACGCGTTTACATCATGATGGCTTGTACTTGGTGTAGCACGGTATGCCCCGCCACCGCCAACACTTCTAGTACCTGATGACGAACTACCAGCACTTCCAGAGTAAGAGGGCTGTAATTGCGATTTAGGGTAATCAAATACTCCATCCGCTTTTGTATCATTAGAACTACTATGCGCTGACCCCATAAACACAGGCGCAGATTCCACCTCAGAGCTAAGCGGTTCATTCGTAAACTCACCTTGCAGCGGCACTACCACTTGCTTAATAGCCTGTAATATAAAGTCATGAATTAAGCGCCCTTGATGAAAACGCACTTCATGCTTAGCTGGATGAACATTTACATCAACCTGCCGAGGGTCTATATCAATATAAATGACAAAACCGGGTAATTCTTGTGTTCCGCTTACTTCTTCAAATGCCTGGCGTATAGCATGCAGAATAAGTTTATCGCGCATCATACGATTATTAACATAAGTATACTGAGTCGTATTAGCTGAACCTACAGGTAGCACCCAACCATGCAGCTGTAAGCCACCCTCTCCTGATTGAATATGCAAACCTTGCTCAGCAAAAGCCTTACCTGCAATTTGCGCTACACGTGTAATAGCCTGAGAGGGATCTGTCTTCGCACGATACTGCCTTACTACTTTTTCGTTGTGAGTTAGTGTAATAGAGACATCAAAGCGACTAAGCGCAATACGCTTTATCAACTCATCAATATGGCTAAATTCAGTTTTTTCGGTACGCAAGAATTTACGACGAGCTGGGGTGTTAAAAAATAAATCTTTTACTTCAATGGTTGTGCCATCAGGGTGCGCTACTGGCTTCACTTGCACGGCCATATCGCGACCTTCTGCAAATGCTTGCCAAGCAGCTTCTTGATCTTTTGGTTTTGAGCTCAGCGTCAAACGCGATACAGAGCTAATTGACGCAAGCGCTTCCCCCCTAAAACCAAGTGAACAAATATTTTCAAGGTCATCTAGAGATTTTAATTTACTCGTAGCGTGACGAGAAAGCGCGAGCGTTAGCTCATCTTTACTTATCCCTGAACCGTTATCACGTATACGAATAAGCTTATGACCGCCACGCTCTATATCTATCTGAATACGTGTAGCGCCAGCATCTAAACTGTTTTCGACTAGCTCTTTTACTACCGACGCTGGGCGCTCAACCACTTCGCCTGCGGCAATTTGGTTAGCTAAACGCGCGGGTAATATTTCAATATTCATGAGATTTCCTAGCAAGCATTGCGCTAATAATAATGACTAACTTTGTGGTATATCGAGCTCTTGCCCAATAAACAAAGTATTAGAGCTAAGCTTATTAACTTGTTTTAATTCAGTGACTGTAATGCCATAGCGACTCGCCAACATACTTAAAGATTCACCCGGGCGTACCTTGTGCTTTGTGGGATATTGCGACTTTAATTTAGCAAATAAAGAGTCATCAGGTGGATTTTTTAAATAGTAATTTTTAATTGAAGTAAATATAGCTTTAGCCAAACGCTCTTGATGGTTTGCACTTTTAAGCAGCTTTTCTTCTCGTGGGTTAGATATAAACCCTGTTTCTACTAAAATTGATGGGATATCTGGTGATTTAAGTACAGCAAGACTCGCATGTTGGGGATCTTTTTTATGCAGCTTAGCAACTTTACGTAGCTCTTTAACCACTTCGTCAGCTACGTTTAAGCCGGTTTTCATAGAGTGATCCATCGACATATCAAGTAATGCTTGCGCTAAGTATTTTTCGTTAGCGGCATCTTTCATTACATCCGCAGCGCCACCTAAAAGCTCAGAGTGCTTTTCTTTATCTTCTATCCATTTACCTATCTCTGAATTAGCACGCCTTAACGACAACACCCAAACAGAGGCACCATTTGGTCCCGGGCTCGTAAATGCATCAGCATGAATAGAGACAAAAAAGTCGGCCTTTTTTTCACGAGCACGATTGGTACGCGTATTAAGTTTTACAAAGTAGTCACCGCTTCGTACCATGCGCGAAATCATCCCACGTTCGCCATCAATCATGCGCTCTAAACGTTTTGCAATTTGCAGTGTTACTGTTTTTTCGTACGTGCCAGAGGGACCAATTGAACCTGGATCTTCGCCGCCATGACCCGCATCAATTGCAATCACAATATCGCGTTCTTGGCTTAACTGGCGGTTTTTAGCTGCTGTTTGAGCAGGAGAAACAACTGTGGCAGCTTGGCTTTTATTGTATAAATCAACAACGAGCCTGTTTTTATAAGGGCCTGTAGGCGCTAAAGCAAATACAACTGGCTTTACTGGTGCGTTTAATTCAAACACTAACCGAACACTGTGCTTATTTTTAGGTTTTGAGTAGCGTAGCTTGCTCACTATTTGATGTTTTGGTGGTACACCTGGTAGTATTTTTAACTCGCTAGTGTTTTCTAAATCAATTACTAGGCGGCTTGGGTTTTTAAGCATGAAATAGCTAAAGTCAGGCTTATCATTTAAATCAAATACCACACGCGTACTATCAGGGGACGGCCATACGCGTACACTATTAATTGTATTTTTGGCCCACAGCGGCAAGCTTATGGTAATAACCATAAGGTAAATAAAGAGTTTAACTACACCTCGGCTCATTTGATAATTACTGCCTTAACTATATTATTATTTGTTATTTAGTTTTTCGACAATTGCTACACCACACTCACTGGCGCTATTAATAACAATTTTACGTTCGTTACCCATATAGCTTAGAGTAATATCTAAATCAGGCACAGGAATAAATTCACCACCTTTTTCAGGCCACTCAACAACGCAAATTGCATCTGGTGAAAAATAATCGCGTATTCCCATGTATTCTAGTTCTTCAGGGTCACCTAAGCGGTATAAATCAAAATGATAAACATTTGCGCGCTCGAGTTCATAAGGTTCAACAAGTGTATACGTTGGGCTTTTAACTTTGCCTGTATGTCCAAAGCCTTGCACTAGCCCTCTTGTAAACGTTGTTTTACCAGCGCCTAAATCACCATGTAAATAAATAACCGCACCTTGCTCTATAATATCAGCAACGCGATTACCCATTGCAACCGTGGCTACTTCATCAGTCAAATGAAATTCAAAACTACGCGTCATTACTACCTCAAAAATTCATTCAAAAGCGCATATTTGCTAATCATACCAGAATATTAATTTAAGGCGATAAATTGAGGTTTTAGACATAAAAAAACCAGATAAGCTGATGATGAAAGTTGTGTATGGATGTCTATTTTCGATACTTTGAAACTGTATCATTGTAATAAAATAAGGTAAGTGAGTTCTCAAACTAAAAGACTGTAAAAGAAAAGTAACACCACGAATTAGATGACCCCATGTTGGCATTAAATTAACTGAGATATGTAAGTTTATTATCTAACTTCTTCTGATTCAGTAGATGGTTCTGCTAGCAAAAAAGTAACTGGTACATGAAACTCTCAACTACTCCCCAAGATAACTTTGTATTTTCAGATAGAAGACTAATCCAGGTGACCCGCTCACCCTAGTTTACTGTTTGCAGGTGCTTTAAATACAAAAAGCCCCAGCTAATGCCGAGGCTTTTTTAAAAAACTAACTTAATTAAAAAATTAAGCTTGTTTTGGACTAGAAATAACGTCTACTAAAGTCCAAGATTTATTCTTAGAAATTGGTGCGCATTCACGGATAGTAACTACGTCACCCGCTTTTGCTGTGTTATTTTCGTCATGTACGTGTAACTTAGTCGTACGTTTAATGAATTTCCCATAGATTGGGTGCTTCACGTAACGTGCGATAGCGATAGTGAAAGATTTTTCCATCTTGTCGCTGATTACACGGCCTTGAAGAGTACGAATTTTATCGCTCATTATTGACCTGCCTTCTGGTTAATAACTGTTTTTACACGCGCGATATCGCGGCGTACTGTTCTTAGCGTGTGTGTCTGAGCTAACTGACCAGTGCTAGCTTGCATGCGCATATTAAATTGCTCACGAAGTAGTCCTAGAAGTTCAGCATTAAGCTCTTCTACGCTTTTGTCTTTTAGTTCGCTAGCTTTCATCACATTACCGTCCGAGTTACGAAAGTTGTTTTGAATGGCAATTTACGAGCAGCAAGGTCGAATGCTTCACGAGCAAGCTCTTCTGAAACACCTTCCATTTCGTAAAGTACTTTACCAGGCTGAATTTCAGCAACCCAATATTCAACAGAACCTTTACCTTTACCCATACGAACTTCAAGAGGTTTTTCTGTAATCGGTTTGTCAGGGAAGACACGAATCCAGATTTTACCTTGACGTTTCACGTGACGCGTCATAGCACGACGAGCTGCTTCGATTTGACGAGCAGTCATACGGCCACGGCCAGTTGCTTTCAATCCGAAAGTACCGAAGCTTACTTTGTTACCGTTTTGCGCTAAACCGCGGTTGCGGCCTTTGTGCATTTTACGGAATTTTGTACGTTTTGGCTGTAACATTAGTCGCTACCTCTACTTAGCACTTTTCTTGGCTTTCTTTGGTGCGCGTTTAGCTGGCTTCTCTTGCTCTTGTACTAGTGGTAAACCACCAATAACTTCGCCTTTGAAGATCCAAACTTTAACACCAATGATACCATAAGTGGTTAAGGCTTCAGAAGTTGCGTAATCGATATCAGCACGAAGAGTATGTAGAGGTACACGACCTTCACGATACCATTCTGAACGTGCGATTTCAGCGCCGCCAAGACGACCGCTAACTTCAACTTTAATCCCTTTAGAACCGATGCGCATTGCATTTTGTACCGAACGCTTCATAGCGCGACGGAACATAACACGACGTTCTAGTTGAGAGGCAATGCCGTCTGCTACTAGTTGTGCATCTAGTTCTGGTTTACGTACTTCAGAGATATTAATCTGAGCAGGTACACCAGCGATTTTAGTTACCGCTTGACGTAATTTTTCTACGTCTTCGCCTTTTTTACCGATAACAACACCCGGACGAGCCGTATGAATTGTTACACGGATTGATTTTGCTGGACGCTCAATAACGATTTTAGACACAGAAGCCGTTTTCAATTCCTTAGTAAGGAATGTACGAACTTTGTGATCGCCAAAAAGCTGTGCAGAGAAATCTTTTGAACTCGCGTACCAGGTAGAAACCCAAGGTTTAGATATACCTAGGCGAATACCAGTAGGATGAACTTTTTGTCCCATTACTTATACTCCTAGCTATCTGAAACCATAACAGTGATATGGCTTGTACGCTTAAGGATGCGGTCTGCGCGTCCTTTAGCACGAGGCATAATACGTTTCATTGTAGGACCATCGTCCACAAAGATCGTTGTTATACGAAGCTCATCAATGTCAGCACCTTCGTTATGCTCTGCGTTAGCAATAGCAGACTCAAGTACTTTCTTAACTAATACAGCCGCTTTCTTCGGGCTGTACGCCAGGATTTCTAGTGCGCGATCTACAGGTAACCCGCGGATCTGATCTGCAACTAGACGTGCTTTTTGCGCCGAACCAGAGGCGAATTTATGTTTAGCTAATGCTTGCATTTATCTTCCCCTCTTATCGTTTCTTCGCTTTCTTATCCGCAGCATGGCCACGGTAAGTGCGAGTTGGTGCAAATTCACCTAGTTTGTGACCGATCATTTCGTCAGAAACGAAAACTGGTACGTGCTGGCGACCATTATGGACAGCAATGGTCAATCCGATCATGTTAGGTATGATCATTGAACGACGGCTCCAAGTTTTAATTGGCTTTTTCTCACCGCTTTCCAAAGCTTTCTCTACCTTCTTCAGCAAGTGTAGGTCTATAAAAGGACCCTTCTTGAGAGAGCGTGGCATGGCTATTCCTCAATATTACTTAGTACGACGACGTACTATAAATTTATCCGTACGCTTGTTCTTACGCGTCTTCGCACCTTTAGTCGGTTTACCCCATGGAGACACAGGATGACGACCACCAGATGTACGACCTTCACCACCACCGTGTGGGTGATCTACCGGGTTCATGGCAACACCACGAACTGTCGGACGAATACCACGCCAGCGATTTGCACCTGCTTTACCAAGTGAACGAAGCATATGCTCAGCATTGCCTACTTCACCTAGAGTCGCACGACAATCAGATTCAACTTTACGAACTTCGCCTGAACGAAGACGTAATGTTACATATTGACCATCACGAGCAAGGATTTGAACGTATGCACCAGCAGAACGTGCGATTTGAGCACCTTTACCTGGTTTTAATTCTACGTTGTGAACAGTCGAACCTACAGGCATATTACGCATTGGTAATGCATTACCAGGCTTGATTGGTGCATCAACACCAGACTGGATTGCATCGCCAGCTTTTAAGCCTTTAGGTGCGATAATGTAACGACGCTCACCGTCTGCATATAATACAAGAGCGATGTTTGCGCTACGATTTGGATCGTATTCTAAACGTTCAACAGTAGCTGGAATGCCATCTTTAGTACGTTTAAAATCGATTAAACGGTAGTGTTGTTTATGACCACCACCGATATGACGAACCGTAATACGACCATTGTTATTACGACCACCTGATTTAGAGTTTTTCTCTAAAAGTGGTGCGTATGGCTTACCCTTATGTAGATCAGAGTTAACCACTTTAACTAGGTGACGACGGCCCGCAGAAGTAGGCTTACACTTTTGAAGTGCCATAATTCTATCCCCTTATTACTCGGCGCCGCCGACAAAGTCTAGCTCGCTGCCTTCTTTAAGAGTAACGTAAGCTTTCTTCCAGTCGCTACGACGACCGAAACGTGCGCCAGTACGTTTTGTTTTACCCTTAACGTTAAGTGTGCGAACACCAGTTACTTCTACTTCAAAAAGCTTCTCAACTGCTACTTTAATTTCAGCTTTAGTTGCGTCATTTACTACTTTAAAAACAATAGTATTGTTTTCTTCAGCAGCAATTGTGCTTTTTTCAGAGATATGTGGAGCAAGGATCACTTTTAAAAGACGTTCTTCGCGAATCATGCTAGCGCCTCCTCAAGTTGCTTAACAGCAGCGGCTGTAATAAGTACCTTATCGAAAGCAATTAAGCTTACAGGATCGATACCAGCTACATCACGTGTGTCAACCTTATAAAGGTTACGTGCCGATAAGAAAAGATTTTCATCTACTTCTTCAGTCACGATAAGAACATCTTTAAGCTCAAGTTCTTTAAGCTTAGCAACTAGTTCTTTAGTTTTTGGTGCTGCTAGAGCAAAACTTTCAACAACGATTAAACGCTCTTGACGAACTAATTCAGATAAGATGCTTTTAATCGCACCACGGTACATTTTACGGTTTACTTTTTGGCTGTGGTCTTGTGGTTTAGCTGCAAAGCTAACGCCACCTGAACGCCAAATTGGGCTACGGATTGTACCGGCACGTGCACGGCCAGTACCTTTTTGAGCCCATGGTTTTTTACCACCACCGCTTACTTCAGAACGTGTCTTCTGAGCACGAGTACCTTGACGAGCACCTGCTGCGTATGCAACAACTACTTGATGTACTAATGCTTCGTTAAACTCACGTCCAAAAGTAGCTTCAGAAACTTCAAGACCGCCAGAAGCGTCTTTAATTGCTAATTCCATCACTAAATCTCCAGGACTTATGCTTTAACAGCTGGTTTAACGATAACGTCACCGCCAATAGCTCCAGGTACTGCACCCTTAACTAAAAGCAAATTACGCTCAGCGTCAACGCGAACTAGTTCTAAGTTTTGAGTCGTTACACGCTCAGCACCCATATGACCGGCCATTTTCTTACCTTTAAACACCTTACCAGGTGATTGGTTTTGACCGATTGAACCAGGAGCACGGTGAGATAGAGAGTTACCATGTGTAGCGTCTTGCATGCTGAAATTCCAGCGCTTAACACCACCTTGGAAACCTTTACCTTTAGAAGTACCGGTTACGTCAACCTTGTTGATTTCGTTGAATAATTCAACAGTAAGCTCAGCGCCTACTTCAAAATCGCCTTCACCACCGTTAAGGCGGAATTCCCACAGACCGCGACCCGCTTCAACACCAGCTTTAGCGAAATGACCCGCTTTAGCTTTGTTTACACGACTTGCTTTTTTAGTGCCTGCGGTTACTTGAAGCGCGTTATAACCGTCTGTTGCGTCAGATTTGATCTGAGCAATGCGGTTAGGTGTCGCTTCAATAACTGTCACAGGGATAGATACACCATCTTCAGTGAAGATTCGTGTCATACCCACTTTACGACCGACTAGACCTAATGCCATTTTCCTAAAACCTCTCTAATCTTTCGATTAACCCAGGCTGATTTGAACATCAACACCAGCAGCAAGATCTAAACGCATAAGCGCGTCTACAGTCTTGTCAGTTGGTTCTACGATGTCTATCAGACGTTTATGGGTGCGGATCTCGTACTGATCACGCGCATCTTTATTAACGTGCGGTGAAGTTAGTACAGTAAAACGTTCAAAGCGTGTAGGTAGTGGGATTGGACCACGTACTTGTGCGCCAGTGCGTTTCGCAGTTTCCACGATTTCTGCCGTTGATTGGTCAATCAAACGGTGGTCAAAAGCTTTTAGGCGAATACGAATGCGTTGATTTGACATTCTTAACCTCAATATAAAGAGCATATAAAAGAGCATAAAAAAACGACCGAAACAATCTTAAAACTTAAGATGTCGGCTGTTTGATTATATCTACGTTGAGTTCCAAATCGGAACTCCTGTTTATTAGCTTGAAATCCAAGCTTAATTTATCCTTTCTAATTCCCAGAGGAATTTTGAAAGCCTGCGTATTATAGAGGTATTGGTGATAAATGCAACAACTATTTAGAAACAATACAATGGCTGTAAATTTGATTAAATAAGCGCCCATACATGCTTATTAGCTATACTTGAACTAATAGCTCTACTTGCTAGTCAATAAACAAGTTAACACCTTAATTACGCAAACTAAGTGATTTTTAGATATTATGGTATCCTACTGCGCTAATTTTGCCCTTAATACTCTCAATATGGTGAGTCGATGCGTATTTTTAATTATTGTTTAAATGTTATGTCTGCTGGATTTAGCCGCTTATTTGTAAAAAGCAAAGTGCTGCCAGAAAATCCTATTAAACAGTATGATCTAAACCCTGAGTATCCTACATTTTATATAGTGCGTTTAAATTCACGATTTGATTTAGCGGCTCTCGCACATGCGTGTAAAAAAAATGGTCTACCTAGCCCAACTGAAGAGCAAGTATTAGGTAACCAAGATTTAGACCGTTTTATTGGTATTAAAAATCCACCACCACTGTTTGGTGATGAAGCTAAGCCAACCAATGCTTTAGCTCAAGGTAAACAAATTATTGAATACCTAATACAAAGTGGGCAGCAAAACGTACAAGTGGTTCCGGTTACTATTTTATGGGGTCGCGACCCGGGTAAAGAAAAGCCGGGGCTACGAACTTTAATTACGCACTCTCTAACTCCTAGCTGGTTTAGAAAGTTTTTTGTGGTGTTGTTTTCAGGACGCGACAACTTTATTCGCTTTAGCCAACCACTCGACTTATCGCTTTTAGTTAATGAAAAAGCCGATGTAAGCGAGTTACCACATAAATTATTACGTGTAGCACGTGTTCACTTTAAGCGCCAAAAGCTAGCTGCTACAGGCCCTAAAATGCCCTCTCGTGAACAATTATTTAATTCATTATTAGCGTCACCTACAATAAAAAAAGCAATTCAAGATGAAGCTAAAGCTAAAAACATTAGCCAAACAGAAGCCCGCCAAAATGCACTTAAGCTACTTGATGAGATAGCTGCTAATTACTCTGAAGCAATGATACGTGTGGCCGAGCGATTTTTAACTTGGTTGTGGAATAAGCTCTATAACGGTATTGATATTAAACACGCAGAACAAATTCATGAACTAACAGATAAAGGCCATGAAATAATCTATATGCCTTGTCATCGCAGTCATATGGATTACTTACTGCTTACTTACTCTATTTATCATTTAGGCTTAGTTCCACCACATATAGCGGCAGGTATAAATCTTAATTTTTTCCCTGCCGGTGGCATATTTAGACGCTCCGGGGCATTTTTTATTCGTCGCTCGTTTGCAGGCAATAAACTTTATTCTGCCATATTCAAAGAGTATTTAAGCCAACTGTTTATTAAAGGTTACTCTGTTAAGTTTTACACGGAAGGCGGTCGAAGCCGAACTGGGCGCTTACTTCCACCTAAAACAGGTATGCTATCTATGACATTACAAGCAATGCTACGCGGAATAGACAGACCAATATCTATCGTTCCTGTGTACATTGGCTACGAGCACGTCATGGAAATTAACACCTACCTTAAAGAGCTGGATGGAAAAGATAAAAAAGGCGAATCTATATTTGGTATTTTTAAGGCAATCAAAAACCTTAAAAACTACGGTCGTGGTAATTTAAACTTTGGTGATCCAATCTCGATTAACCAATACTTAAACGATAACCAACCTGATTGGCGTGATTCAATACACCCTACCGATGTGCAAAAGCCACAATGGTTAGCGCCACAAGTAACTAAACTTGCCGACCAAGTAATGGTTAAAATTAATAATGCGGCCGCGCTTAATGCGGTTAACTTACTAGCGATGATATTGCTGGTTAACGATAAACAAGCATTGAGTAAACCAAAGCTATTAGCACAACTTGATTTTTATCTGCGCTTACAGCGCGATGCAAGCTATAGCGATAAAGTAACCGCGCCAGACGAAACACCAGAGCAATTACTAACGCATGCATTAAAGCTGAATAAGTTTGAAGTTATCAGTGATGAATTTGGCGAAATTATTACTATTAGCGATAAAGAAAAAGTACTGTTTAATTACTACCGAAACAACATTTTGCACTTGTTTGCAGTACCAAGCTTAATTGCACTACATCTATTCAAACAACACAGCACAACTATTGAGCAATGCCAGCAACTTGTAAAAACGTTTTATCCGTTATTTGCTAAAGAATGGTATTTACAGCCTCTTGATGAAAACTATATAACGCGTATTTTAGCTAATTTTGCTGATCAAAATTTAATTGAGTTTGATGGCGATAACATTCATATAACGAACAGTAATGACTGCTTAGCTAAGCTAGAAATGCTTGGACGAGCACTTAGTTTTACTCTACAACGTTACGCTATTGTGATTGGTTTTATTCAAACAAGTGATGGCATTGAAAAAGCAGAATTAGAACGAGAGAGCCAAGTGCTTGCACAACGTTTAGGCACACTGCATGGTATTAAAACACCTGAATTTTTTGATAAAAAAGTACTTGTTAGTTTTATCGAAAACTTACGTGGCGAGTCGTTAATAACAGATGGTGATAAAGGCTTAGTAGGCAGTACACAACTTTGCGAAACCTACGCACACCTTAAAACATTACTGCCAGCACGCGTCTGGCAGTCAATCAGCGATATAGTACAAGATCAGTGTAACTAGTACTCTATCCATAAAAGGGGGTTAGCGCTGACGCATAACCCCTTCTTGCATTGTTGAGGCAACCAAGTTGCCTTGGCGATCAAAAAACTGCCCGCGTACCAAACCACACCCATTACTCGCACTTGGACTATCAATTGAATACAAAATCCAATCATCCATTCTAAATGGGCGATGAAACCACATTGCATGATCTATAGTAGCTACTTGCATATTTGACTGCATAAACGATACACCATGAGGCTGCAATGCTGTTGGTAAAAACTCAAAATCAGAGGCGTATGCTAATAAGTAATTGTGGATGCGCTGATCGTCTGGCATTTCACCATTAGCTTTAAACCAAATATGCTTTACTGGCTCCATAACTTCTGGTTTAAATGGGTTATGAAAAGTAACTGGTCGCATTTCAATTGGCATTTCACGCGTAAACTTATTACGAATGACTTCAGGGATATGCGAAGCGTTATCTTGATAAAACTCAAGTGATGAACGTAACTCTTCAGGTGCGGGTACATCAGGCATTGTTGCTTGATGCGACAAACCATTTTCTTCACCTTGGAATGACGCTGTCATATAAAAGATTGGCTTACCGTACTGAATCGCTTTTACTCGGCGAGTACTAAAGCTCTTTCCATCGCGAATAGTTTCTACATCATAAACAATCGGTTTAGCTGGATCGCCTGGGCGTAAAAAGTAAGAATGCAATGAATGAACTATACGCCCCTCAGGTAGAGTTTCTTTAGCGGCAGAAAGCGCCTGCCCCATAACTTGACCGCCAAACACAGCACCAAAGCCTAAATCTTGGCTTTGTCCTCGATATAAACCTTGCTCAATTTCTTCAAGTGTTAACAACGACAATAAATCATCTAATACTTGGCTCATTACTTCTTCCTCATTACCCTAGTATGCAAATGATACTATACAATAGTGGGAAGTAAATATTTGTTAGGAATACTGTTATGGCTTACTGGCTATTTAAAACTGAACCCGATGCGTTTTCATTAGATGATTTAAAAAACGCACCAAAACAAACGACTCTTTGGGAAGGCGTGCGTAATTATCAAGCACGCAATTTTATGCGTGATGGCGTTAAGGTCGGTGATTCAGTGATGATTTACCATTCAAGCTGTAAACACGTAGGTGTAGCGGGTATTGCCGAAGTGGCACACGATGCCTACCCAGATCCTACTCAGTTTGATTTAAGTAGCGACTATTACGATGCAAAAGCCACCAGCGACAAACCACGCTGGGTTGTTGTTGAGGTTACTTACCAAAGCCATTTAAAAAAATTAATTAGCCTTAAAGATATTAAAGCCAATAATAATATTACTGAAATCGCACTTAAAAAAGGCGGACGACTATCAATAATGCCTGTTACTAAAAATGACTGGGATGAAATAATCAAAATGGCGCAGTAACACCCTCTCGGTTTGACCTAATTTCATTGAGTTTGATATGATCTATGCTGACTTATAGCTGGAGGATTAATGAAATTACTGTATTGGTTAGATGAATGGTTGGCTCTCCCGCGCAATGAGCAACAAACTCGATTACCCATGACGGGTAGTGATTTACTCGGCGATGTATTTGTTAAGTATGAATTTGTTGACGTTAATAAGCCCCTGCTTTTTACTTTTTCTCCTGCTGGTACTAATGTGCAAGAACAAGATCTCAATCCTGATTTTGCACCATGGGGTTATCACTTAGCTCAAAAACAAAACGTAAACGTAATCGCTTTTCAGCATTTAGGTAAAAGTAATTGGTTTCGTAATCGTAATTTAATCTTTTTTCTCGAGCAATTATCAACATTAATCACTCCATTTGACTGTCGACTTGGCTATGGTTTAAGTCGTGGCGGATTTGCTGTTGGCGCTTTTGCTAAACTATTAAAGCTAAACCAAGTACTGTTCTTTCACCCGGTAAGTACTAAAAATAAAGAATTAGTACCGTGGGATGACCGCTCTAGTACCGATATAGCTCAGCAGTTTGACTGGCAACAAGATTATCACGATCTAGATTTAGGAGATGCTCAAGGCTATATTATTTACGATCCTACGAATCGTATAGACCGAATGCACGCCAAGCGCTATAAGCAGTTAACTCACTTGCGAGTATTTGGTATGGGACATGGCACACACGCTACATATTTGAATAAGTTTGGGTTTTATAAGCAAGTAGCCGTTGATTTCATTCAACATCAGCAAATCGATATTGCACAGTTTCGCCTGCAAACCAAAACCTTACGCTTAAAAGAAGATTATTATCAAAGTCTCAATACGGCTAATGCAGACTCCCCTCATCGTTTAGCATTATTGAGTACAGCGCATAAAATTTTAGCTGATGAAAAAGAAGTGTATGTGCAAGAGCATCAAGCAAAAATTGATATTCAGCCATTAATAGATGTGGCACTTAAGCACCAAGATGAGCACCCTAATGATGCTATTCAGCTATTAGAAGTCGCCCAGCAACTTCTACCTGACGACCCTCTAATTGAGCATAAACTCAAACAGTTGGAAGAGTAATTATTCCAACGAAAACGGCTATAAAGGCTAACTACTCTATTTAGCCTTTTTCTTTTTGTGCCTATGCTTGGGCACAATGGTAAAGTACATCATTAAACCTAACCAAGAAAATATAATGATTCCCATTAGCCAGCCATTCTTTTCATGACCCTGTGTACGCTTACTGTTAAGTACAATAACGACAGGTAATATGTAAGCACTTAAAACAACAATTAAAAATACAACTTCATTCATTATTTTTCTAGGCTCGACCAGTCTACTTCACTACTTAATACTCGATCTACCGATATATAGTGCAAAATATCGCCTTCACTTACTTTGTAATCTAATGGTGGGTTTAAATCCATATTTTGCGCACTTAAATTATGAGCAACACCTAACAGTATTGCATCATGCTCAAGCTTAAAATGATGAAACAAAGTACCAAACTCCATATCTTTGCAGCCACTTGGTACTTTCAAGCTAAATTGTGTATCGCCGTGCAAAGTAGATAGCAGCTCCTCTTGCACACGGCTCGAACCTGGATCTTGCATTGAGCGTACTAATATCTCAGCTGATTTTGCACTACTACATTCTACATTTTGGCAATGCTCTAACATCATCTCAACTTTAGTTTCATCTAAAAAGTGAGCACTTATATGGCAATCATCTTTTACTAAGCGACTTATGCGCAGGGCTGTCGTAAATGTCTGGTCGTCATCTTGACCATCAATAATCACCTTATCAGCACTACGAATAGCTACCCGCTCTAGTTCAGCTAAATTAGTAAAACTCGTTAAACGTGCAAAATCAACGCTTTCGTTAGCTAAAAAAGGATGATCCATTTGCTCTGTTACCGCGAGTAAAATACGACGGTCAGTACGTTTCGTATCTGCCAAAATGTAATCAATCATCTTTTTTGTACGAGTGTCGTGCCAACCAAAAATAATAATATGGTGGTTACTGTGGGCAAAGTTTTTATCACCAGTCATAGCGCGCCTAATTAAGTAAGTAACAGTTTGTCCTGCTTTTCCTAGCAAAACACCAAATAAAGCTAAACCAAATGGAATTTGTATTAATGCTACCACCCAACGACCAAGATCAGTAGTTGGACTAAAGTCACCATATCCCACTGTTGATGTTGTTACCGTGTAATAGTAAAAAAAGGTAGTAAGCGAGGTTAACGCTTTCTCATTCGCTATAAATAGTAAGCTCCATGTTAATAGCATATGAGTCAAAATAGCTAATGCCACTGCTTGCCAACTCAACTGATCTATATGAGCGCGAACAAGTAACGCTAGCCTTTTAAATATCACCGGCATAATACAAAGTCTTCGTTAGTAAATTATCTATAAACAGTACGTTACTGTAAGCGATGCTTTTAAGCAATGTTTAAGCTTTTAACCACAAATATAAGACTAAATGCTGTTTGCCAATGGTGATTTTTCATGATTAATTAGCGTTAAAATAATAACCAAAACAGTTGTGCTTATGCTTAATAAAATAGCCCGCCCTTTTACTAAAATTGTAGAGCGCTATCTTCCCGACCCTTTTATATTTGTAATTTTACTTACAATAATTACTCTTATTAGTGCGAGCTTATTTACAACCGCAACCAACATTGAAGTATTACAAGCGTGGGGAGGTGGATTTTGGAACTTATTAAGTTTTGCTATGCAAATGCTACTAGTGTTAATTACAGGCTACATATTGGCAAGTACGCCGCCTATAAGTAAGTTATTAGAAAAACTAGCAACACTCGCAAATACAGCACCTAAAGCAATTATATTGGTAACGCTTATTTCGCTTTTAGCGAGCTGGATAAATTGGGGATTTGGCTTAGTTATTGGTGCCCTTTTTGCCAAGGCAATTGCTAAACATACTCGTGTTGATTATCGATTATTAGTAGCCAGCGCTTACTCAGGTTTTGTTGTATGGCATGGCGGATTAGCCGGTTCGATTCCTTTAACTATCGCAACCGATGGTCACTTCTCAGAGGCCAGCATTGGTATTATTAGTACAGAGCACACTTTATTTGCGGGCTTTAATATAGCCATATTAGTTGGTTTATTCATTATTATGCCGCTCGTTAATCGCTATATGCTGCCAAGCGAGCAAGAAAGCGTATATATCGACCCAGCTCTTTTACAAGAGACAACACCTAAGCCCACAACAATAACCAGACCCGCCCAACATTTGGAACAAAGTAAACTACTCGGTATGACAATTGGCTTATTAGGTTTGGCATATTTAGGTTATTACTTTTTTATTGCTGGCGGAAACTTAAACCTTAATAGCGTTATTGCCGTATTTTTGTTTTTAGCTATTACGCTGCATCAAACACCCCATAATTTACTTAACAGTCTGCAACAAGCAATTCCAAGCGGGGCTGGCATTGTTATTCAATTTCCTTTTTATGCCGGCATCATGGCGGTAATGGTTGATAGCGGATTAGCACAACAGATATCACGTGGCTTTATTGCCGTTGCAGATGCTGATAGCTTGCCATTCTTTAGTTTTATAAGTGCAGGGCTCGTTAATATGTTTGTTCCCTCTGGCGGTGGCCAATGGGCTGTACAAGCACCTATTGTAATACCTGCAGCACAAGAGCTAGGTGCTGATATATCGCGCGTTGCAATGGCTGTTGCATGGGGTGATGCCTGGACTAATTTAATTCAACCTTTTTGGGCGTTGCCCGTATTGGCTATAGCAGGCCTAAAAGCAAAAGATATTATGGGGTTTTGTGTTGTGCAGTTGTTTGTGACAGGGGTTTTTATATCGCTGGTATTGAGCTTTTATTAAATGTAAACATAATAAAAAGGCGTGTAAAACACAAGTACTGGTCATTTTATGCACTCTCGCTCTGCTGTTGTAGCTCCACCAACCTACCCTCTTTCAGTTGATAGACTTTGCTGGCCATGTTAATGGTTTCTTGGCGATGAGCAATCATAATCCGTGTGATGGGTAAGTGCTGAATTTGCTCACTTATTTTCGCCTCGTTATCCTTATCTAAATGGCTGGTTGCTTCATCCATAAACAACACGCAGGGCGATTGATACAATGCGCGAGCAAGGAGTAAACGCTGTACTTGACCGCCAGATAAGTTTGATCCCATATCACCTACTAATGAGTTATAACCCATAGTCATTTTGGTAATATCATCATGAATAGCCGCATGTCGGGCACATTGCTCTATTTTTAAGTAATTGGGCTGTGGGTCAAAAAAGCTGATGTTATCGGCGATTGAGCCAGCTAACAATGTGTCATCCTGCATTACTGCAGCTATTTGTTTGCGGTAGTTTTTAAGGCCAAGCTGAGTGATATCTTTGCCATCAAGCAACACAGTCCCTGAGGTTGGCTGTAATAACCCTAGCATTATTTTCATCAACGTAGTTTTACCCGCACCAGATGGACCCGTAATCGCAATCGAGTCACCGGTATTCAGGGTTAAGTTAACGGTGTTTAAAATAGGCGCTTGCTCTTCACTGTAACTAAAGCAAATATTTTCGAGCGTAAGCTGACCTCTCACTTTACCTTCGTCATCACCTGTATAGGCCATTTCACCGTCACGATTAGCTTCTTGTTTCGTGAGTGCTATATCTGCAATACGGTCTAAGTGTAACCGCATCATTTTGAATTGAATAATTTGCTCAATTAAGTTGGCAAAGCGGCTGGTTAACTGGTTTTTATAAGCAATAAACGCCAGTACCATACCAACAGACAAGCTATTGCTCATAACTAGCAATGCAGCAAAGTAAATCACCAATACATTTTCAAGGCCAAATAACAGCTTATTAAATGAATCAAAGCTAATGTTTAAACGCCCTAAACGAATTTCACTGTTTATTACCTCTGCATAACGGTTTTGCCAAATACCTTGGCGCTGCGATTCATTACCAAACAATTTTATAGTTTGCATACCCCGAATATTTTCTAAAAAGTTCGATTGCTCTGTGGCAGATGATTGAATCATTTCTTCGGTGGCTTGATGTAGTGGACGATACAGCGCTAAACGTACCAAGGTATACAGCACAATTGCACCAACAACTACCGCAGTGAGTTTTAGCGAATAAATTAGCATCATAATCAATACGGTAATGCCCATTACGCCATCGACCAGTGTTTCTACAAACCCTGTAGTTATGCGCTCCCGTATTTGCGCTAATGAGCCAAAGCGCGAGACAATATCGCCAATATGGCGGGACTCAAAATAGTTCATTGGCAAGCGCAATAAGTGCCTGAGCAAATTCACGCCCATTTGCATATTGAGCAAACTCGAAAGCCGTAAAATTAGCCAACTTCGTACCGCATTAGTCACCACTGAAATTATCGCAATCAGAGCAAAACCCATGGCAAGTACCGTTAATAACGATTCATCAAAACTAATGAGTACTTCATCCACCACCCACTGCATATAATAAGGGGTCATCAAAGCAAATAATTGCAATACCAGTGACAACGCAATCAGTTTTATTAGCCCTGCTTTTAAGCCCTTCATTGAGCTCCAAAGTTGGGTAAACTTCATCTGTGCTTGTTCTTGTTTGGCTTCAAACTGACTGGTTGGAGTCAGCTCTAAACAAATACCGGTAAAGTGTTTACTAAACTCATTACTATTTAAACTACGCTTACCAACAGCAGGGTCGTTAATAGCAAATTTAGCCTTTGCACCTTTGCCAGAGACTTTGGTCAATACCACAAAGTGATTCATATCCCAATGTAAAATACACGGAGTTTGTAGTTTATGGACTTCATCAATAGGGCATTGCAATGCACGACTGGCGAGCCCCAAGTTATCACCCAGCTCAATCAGCTGTTGTAAGTTCATCCCCTTTAAATTAGCCGAAAAGCGCTTACGCATGGCTGGCATATCCAGCCTATGACCATGATAGCTTGCCACCATTGCCACAGAGGCTAGGCCGCATTCAGCTATTTCGGATTGGAGAATTAGAGGAACTGACATGTTTATTTTAAATTCTATTGTAGCTTGCATGATAAAGGGTAAATTTTCCGTTGTTAATATTATTACCACTATAAATAAGATGGCAGAATGGAAGTACAACTAAGAAGTTTTCTATATAGTTTTACTTTCTTCTAGATATGTATGCACAAATAAAAACTGACGCTATCTCAATAATTACAACTAAAATATCTATTTTGGCGACACGTGTATTCAGATTAGAAATACTTTCTAATCCCTCTGTCTAGCTGAAAAAGTATCATTAATAGCCTCAACCTTTACGATAAAACTCCTCTTAGTAACTGCCAACGAAACTAAAGTAGTTTTATTTTCTAATATTTTTTAAATATTCATATAAATAATAAGATGGGATCATTAAAAATATTATATATAATGGATAATATAAATCAGGACTTATTATTTTTTCATAAATATTAAAGATCAAATGAATTAATAAAATATAAAGTAAAGATAAGATAATTTTTTGAATATTATTCATACATTTTCCTGCGGCTTTTTAGAGCAGCTTTAAAAAGCTACTCTATTACCTCTTTCAGCTAAATATGCTAGTTAACAGGTCGGTTCACACCCTGCTTGTTTTGTTTCTTTAGAACTTTGGTATTGTTTGTACTTTTCATGTGCATAGCCAACAATAACCCCTGCAATAAAAGTAGCAGCTATAGCTCCTAATATAGGAAAACCACCACTAACATTACTTTGCTCTTTCTTGGTTAACTCTCTCATAATTAGTCCCTTATTAATTAGCTAAAGCTTTTCCAACTTCGTTACCTACAACACCAGCACCGCCTAAAGCTGTAGCAGCAGCCGTAGCTTTCGTTCCTGCTTTAACTATTTTATAAATTCTATAAGCAATAAGTGCTACAACTATAGGATTACCACCATTTACGTCTTTAATTTCATTTACGTTTAATTCACGCATAATGTTATACTCCATAAATCCGATGCTTTTTAATTAAGTCATCGGGTTGTTAATATGCTCCCCTTCAATAAAGGTGAGCGGTTAATAGGCTAGCTTTAGCTGCTCGCTAAAGTTAACTAAAGCTGGCCGTCTTTTTCGGTTGTTTGCATTTAGCAAACCACCAAAACTTTCAAATTTTTCTTTATTTTATAAAACGCTACACTTAACTTACGCGCCCTTTTAGGCTGTACAGTGGCTCGAGTAACCACTCGATTAATGTGCGTTGCTCCAACATAATATCCGCCTCAAACAACATGCCGCTTTTCAGCTCAAACGCCTTACCATAGGCCTGCATTTGCTGTTGACTGAGTGTTGCTCGCAAACGGTACACAGGCTCTTGCAGTGCAATGGGCAAACGTATTTCATTTGGGGTAATGAGTGCTTTGTCGATGCGGATAATTTTGCTGTTAATAAAACCAAAGCGTTGATAAGGGAAAGCATCAAAACGCAGGCGCGTATCGTTACCAAGCGCAATAAAACCTGCTGAACGTGTAGGTAATAGTAATTCAGCCACCAACTCGGAACCTTCGGGAATAATATGTAGTAGTGGTTTAGTTTGAGTGAGTGTTTCACCTTCTACTACTTGAATGCCGGTGACAACACCGCTGTTACTGGCTGTTATGGTATATTGATAGTTACTTTTAATTTGTGTGAGCTGGTTTTGAATATCCGCTTGTTGGCGTCTAAGACTATTTATACGCAAAGTATACTGCTGGGGCACATTGGCAATATTAAAGCTAAGTTGACTTAATTGGTTTTCTTGCTGCATCAGCAAGCGCGCTAGGTTTTGTTTTTCTTGCTTAGCATCTAACAGGGCTTGCTGCTGTTGCTCTCGCTCGATGTTTGATAAAAAGCCATTTTTATTAAGTTGATTAAGGTTGCTTTGTTGGCGGTTAAGTAGCCCTAATTTTTCATCAGCCAGAGCTAGTTGACTTTGTAATGCAGCTTGCTCATTAGTAAGTGCACGTTTTTGCGCTTGCAAGTTAAGTGACTCTTGCTTTTTTAGGGTATGGTTTTGTGTTATCTCATCATTGAGCAACTGTATTTGCATACTTAGCTGCTCAACAAGCTGGGTACTCAAAGCTATGCCTTGGCTGTTATTTTGCTGCACAATAATGGTCGCCAGCGGCTGACCTTTAGCAACGGCATCACCCTCTTGTACAAATAGCTGCTCAATCATACCACCTTGATTAGCAAAGCTTTGGATTATCCCTTTATTGGGTATTAAAAACCCCCGAACTGTTTCCTTGCGTGAATATTCTGCTGTAAATAAAAAGGCTATCACTACAATCGAAATACATACCAAAATAAATACGGTAAGTTTTATTGATAGTGGTTGTGCGAGCGTAATCACTCCTGTTAAACGCTCTCTTTGCTGAGCGACAGCTTCCTTTCTAAATAACATCCAGTTGATCCGCTAAGATTGTTCTAATTTATATTACACTAGAATTCAGTTAACAATAAATAAACATAAAAGTCAAAAAATAAAATATTAATGCAAAAAATGAACTTATTTAGTTAGAAAAAATAAAAATACTAGCTCGATAAAATAGTCATCGGCAGACTCAATATTGGATTTTCTGAATCGGCAAAGTGCATCATTACAGCTACATGCCCAGCTACTACAACTGCATACATAACCGCTGAAAAGCCTTGGCCATATTTATCTAGTGGCATTAAATGTGAATAGTGACGGCCTCGCCACTCAAATACAATTTCCAGCGCACCTACAAACAAAAAGAATACCAATAACATTAAGCCAAAGGTGTAGCTCAGCCATAAGCCAAATAGTACGCCTAATAAGCATACGCTTAAACCAATCCATGAACGCATTGAAAAGCTAATACTTTTTAATACATGCCCGCCATCAAGCGGTAAAATTGGTAACAAGTTAAATAAATTTAATAACGCACTAAGCACCGCAACACCTGCAAATATCTCCATCTCGGTGGCGTAGTATAAAACGACACCCAGTACCGAGGTAATTAAACCAAATGCAGGTCCCATTAGCGATATAACTACATCTTGCCAACGAGTCGTTATTTTATCGTCACTGACAGCAAGCCCTCCAACAAACGGGATTAAGTAAATACCTTTGGTTTTTATGCCAAAGTATTTCATTGCTCGCACATGGCCGTATTCGTGTACAACTAAGCAACCAATTAGCATTAGTGCAAATTCAATACTGAATAACCACGCATAGCCTGCCACAGAGGCACCTGCAAGCACTACTTTAATTACCTTAGCGCTTTTAAAAAGCTTAAAACCTAATGCAGCCAGACCTAAAAAGCCTTTTTTAGGTGAGCCATTTGTAGGTGCTTGTAGCGCAAGTTGTGTTGCAAATTGATCATCAACAAAGAGCGAAATGCTTTGCTCTTCGACTGCCGTTGTATCAATACCTATTATTTTATTGTCGTGAGTAAACTGATAGTAGTTTTCACGAGTGTTTTCAAAGGTAATGGCTTGTTGTGCATGAAACACCTGCACAATTTTTTGCCCAGACACCATAAGCGAAAATGGCTGCTCGGCTAAAGTAAGATCTATTCTTATCATAATTAAGACCATTTAAAATAATGGCGCTAGTATACCTAATCAACTTAAAAACACGAGTAAAGGTGTTCTATAACTATTTTCAAAATAAAAGCATTTGATACTGACAAAATAAAAAAACACTACTACTTTTATAGTAACCATAAGCTATACATTGAAAGGGATAACAGTGAACAAAATAGTGCCTAACATTTTAGTTGTTGACGACTCAAAAGCGATTTTGATTGTTATGGAAGCCATATTAAATGAATTAAATATGTCTGATAATGTAGTCACCTGCTTGAGTGCTGCTGAAGCCCTCGAAAAAGTTGCTTCTGATATAAACTACTTTGATGCTATTTTTACTGATCTTAATATGCCCGAAATGGATGGTATGGAATTAATCCGCCACTTAGGAGGGCTACATTATCAAGGCGGTATTATAATTGTTTCTGAAATGGACCATAAAGTTATTAGCTTAGCTGCCAATCTCGCGAAACAACATAACGCTCACCTCATTGGTAATATTTCAAAGCCAGTGCAACTGTCTCAGGTTAGTAGGTTACTTATTAAAGTGGCGCAATTAAACAGTCACACTTTATTAAAAGAGTCGGCCATTTCAAAAGATGAGCTTATTGATGCATTAAAAAACGATGAAATAACGCCTTTTTACCAACCAAAAATAAACGCTGATAACAATAAAATTGAAAGCGTTGAAGTCTTAGCACGTATTTTATCAAGTAAAGACGGCAATATTATTTTACCTAACCGTTTTATAGGTATTGCCGAACAACATAACTTAATTAATCAAATTACATTTTCTCTTTTTGAAAAGGCCACCAGCGAATTCAAAAATATGAAAGCGCAACTAGGTCATGATTTTAAGATGGCATTTAACTTATCGCCAACTCAGCTCGACGACCTAAACTGCCCTAATAAATTACTGCTCATTTTAGAACTAAATCAACTCACGCCTAGTAATATAATTATAGAAATAACAGAACAACATGCACTCTCAAGCCTCATGCAATTAGAAACACTAAACAGATTAAGAATGCATGGCTTTGGTATATCGCTAGATGACTTTGGTGTTGGTTTTACTAATATGAATCAACTTCGGAACCTTCCTTTTACTGAAATTAAGATAGACCGCTCACTCATTAGCCATATAGAAACAGATTTATTTTCTCAAGTGGTTGTAAGTTCGTTATTTAACATTACGAGTAAAGATAATTTAGATTTAGTGGCAGAAGGTGTTGAACGACCAGAAGAGCTCGTTTATTTAAGGCATTATAAAAGAAAACTAGCCATACAAGGTTTTTTATTTAGCCGCCCTAAACCACAAGACGAATTTATATCTTGGGCTAAAGATTGGCTGAAAACTGATGGCAGTCCAGCTTAAAGAGGTATTAATATTTAATCGGGGCTGGTTAACTAATTATCACCCCGAGTGTGTTTATCTTCTTCACTGACTATATGCGCACTACTTGCTAAACGTTTGTGCCAACGCTGCCTTGCTACTGCGCGCATATTAGTAGATTGGTCACGCTCATCTACAATCTCTAGCCCCATTAAAGCTTCAATCATGTCCTCTAGCGTTACAATACCTTGCACGTCACCGTACTCATCTACAACTAGGCATATATGCGTGCGCTTTGTTAAAAGAGTTTGCAGTAACGACGATACATTTTGAGAACTCGGCACCGTATAAATAGGCTTAATCAATTTGCTAATTTTGTAATCGGTACCTAAACGGTGAAATGCCAGCATAATATCGTTTTTATGCACAAACCCAACAATATCGTCGCTGTCTTTATCAAATACCAATATACGAGAAAATGACGACGAGCCGTGATCGTTTAAATACTGATTCACTGTTAAGTCTTTGTGGATTTTAAAAATTACAGTTCGAGGCGTCATTAAGTCGCATAATTTTGCATGCCTAAAATGCAATAAATTACGAATTATTTCGGACTCATCCTGATGTAATGCACCCGACTCCGTACCTATATCAGCCATTGCCTCTATCTCTTGACGAATATAGTAAGCCTCATCGTGCTTTGGACCCATTAAATTTGTTAGCTTTTGTGCAAACCATACAAAAGGCTTTAGCGATATAACTAAAAACCGCAAAGCGTAAGTAACACTTGGCGTTAGAGCTCGCCAGTAATTAGCCCCCAAGGTTTTAGGGATAATTTCAGAAAGTATTAATACGAGGAATGTCATAATGGCTGATGCAATACCTACAGCCGCATCGGAAAACACGACAGCTGCCTGTGCGCCTACCCCAGCAGCACCCGCAGTATGGGCAACCGTATTTAAAGTTAAAATAGCAGCTAAAGGCTGATCTATATTGTTTTTAAGCTTTTCGAGCTGTTTAGCCAGCTCAGGGTGCTCTTTCCTAAGTGATGCAACATAGCTGGGCGAAATACTTAATAACACAGCCTCCATCACAGAACATAAAAACGAAATAACAATCGCCACTACCATATAAACTATCAGTAAAGTCACTTTCTCTCCTCTATATTGGATATGTGAGCATGGTATCAATACATGCTATATTTGGCCAAACTTCCAATAATAATAGGCATAATAATGAAATTTAGCGCACCATGGTGTCATCAAAATAAGCTATTTAAGCATGCAGCGACTCTTTTAACGCTTAGCAGCTTAAGCTTTGCTGCAATAGCTGCACCATTGGATAAATCAAAAATTCAGTTTATCGGCCCACTTGCCGAAGACATGCAGTTAAAGCCTTTTCAAACACCTCATGGCAATGCCATTATTAATAACCTATTGCCGCAACTACAAGCAGACTCAGATAGTTTTTCTGTATTTGGGAAAAAACAAAACTGGCAGCCGTTTAATAAAATCAATGCGCTCACTTTAGGTGGGTTACAGGCACTAAAATTTAATATTGAAACAACCCGCTTTACACAAGGTACGCTTACCTTAAAAGGGATTGAGCAAGGTCAGTTATTTATTAATGGCGAACTACAAACAGGCGATAAAAATAGCTATAAGTTAGCTTTAAATAACAGTACTCACTCTATTTTAATAGTAGCCCAACAAGTAGCTAATTGGCACGACGTAATGCTTGATTTTGCACCTAAAAGCGACGTTGATAAAATTACGCTTAGCGCCTCAAAAACAAAACGCTTATCTGCAAAACAATTGTTTGATGCCCCTATAATCAGCCAATTATCACTCGCACCTAATGCTAAGCAGTACGTTACTACTACTCGCACTTATAGCGATAAAACACAAAACCAAGCAAATACAGTTACAGTACTTAAAGATTCAGATAATCAAATGCTTTATCGCTTCGAAGCAGGCCAACCAAGTAACATTATTTGGAGTCCAGATAACCAATATTTAGTGTATTTGTTAAATGGTGAGCTTAAACAACTTAGCCGTAAAAACTTCTCAATAAAAACATTAGCAAACGATTTAGAAGGAGCCAATGGCTTTACCTTTTATAACGACACCAGCCTTTTGTTTAGCTGGACCAAATCACCTGAGAGCACTAACAGCTTAACTAAGCACTATAAAGGTCTACAAGATCGCTGGTCGTATGCACGTACCACCAGCCAAATTTATATGTTTGATACTAAAAGTGGTTTAACAAAAGCACTTAGCCAAGGTCCTCTTTCTTACAGCCTTGAAGATTCAAATAGTAACCGTGGCAAAATATTAATGAGCCGCCCAGTAATGGCAATACAAGCATCAACCCACCCTGAAACAGAGTTAGTCGAACTCGATTTAAAATCAAATAAGCTTTCATCGCTTGGTAAATTTAAAACGTTTAATTTAGCTAAATATGCAAATAAAGACATTTATGTAGTTGCAGGCCCCGATTTTAAAAATGGCGCAGGCAGAGCTCTACCAAAAGCAATGCTTGCCAATAACTACGACGGGCAACTTTATCTACTTACTGAAGGCGGTAAAAACGTAAAAGCACTTAGTAAACAGTTCGACCCCGCTATTGGCCAACTGCAAGTTTTAGAAAACGGCGATGCGCTCATTAAAGTAACAGAGCAAGACACTCAACCACTTTACCTATTTGATTTAAGTAAACAGCGCTTTAAAAAGTTAAGTACGGGATTGGATATTGTTGAACAATTTAGTTACTCATACGACCGTAATACCGAAATTTTACTAGGTGGTACCAACGCTTTAGCTCCACAACAACTAAAGCGCCTTAACGTAAGTAAAAATAAAACAGATTTAATATGGGATTCAAAACCAAGTAGCTATGCAAATACACGACTCCCTACATTAGAAGAGTTTAATTTTAAAAATAAACATGGTGTCGAAATAACTGGTCGTGTGTACATTCCTAGCAACTTAGATAAAACTAAAAAGCACCCTGCGCTCGTGTATTACTACGGCGGTACTTCACCAGTTACGCGTGGTTTTACAGGTCGTTACCCGTTTAACTTATGGGCAGAAAATGGCTACGTTGTTTATGTAGTACAACCTACTGGCGCAACAGGGTTTGGACAAAAGTTTTCAGCGCAACATGTTAATGCCTGGGGCGACTTCACCGCAGACGATATCATCGAAGGCACGCAAGCCTTTTTAAAAAAATACAACTATGTTGATAGTGAAAAGGTAGGGAATTTAGGGGCATCATACGGTGGCTTCATGACCATGTTATTGGCAACTAAAACCGATATATTTAGTGCTTCAATAGCTCATGCGGGTATTTCTAATATTACCTCGTATTGGGGTGAAGGTTGGTGGGGCTACTTATATTCTGGCGAAGCATCAAAAAATAGCTTCCCATGGAATAACCCTGAGCTTTACAGCCAACATAGCCCTGTATTTCATGCCGACAAAGTAACAACACCTATGCTACTTCTTCATGGTGATAGTGATACCAATGTACCTGTTGGCGAAAGCTTAACAATGTACACTGCGCTTAAACTGCTTAATAAGGACGTAGAGTTGATAGAATACAAAGGCGCCGACCACCAAATTTTTGCACGCGATAAACGATTTGATTGGTGGAACACCATGCTCGCATACTTTGATAAAAAGCTAAAAGATGAACCTCAATGGTGGGACTCAATGTATAAAAATGACTGAGCCTGAACCTTTAAAATAACGACTTAATACAGATTTATTAATAGTAGTATTAATTATTTAGCACCTTTTAATTAGTTTAAAGGTGCTAACCTCATCCTCTAATAACGTCTTATACACCTTTGAAATATTAAGTTACTTAAAACTAATAAACCCCCTTCTCAGCATTTACCTAATGGTGCTACCATACAGAGCTATAAGCATTCAAAATAAAGTACTATGGCTATTAATGTTTTATTGGTTGAAGACGATGAACTACTCGTTAAACGCATCCAAAATCACTTTGCAGATACCGAGTTTACAATAGAGGTAGACCCAACTGGCGCTGATGCACTTAACATTGTAAGGCAGCGGGTAAACCTGCGCGGTGCTATATCATTAGCCATAATTGACATTGTTTTGCCAAAGCGTGATGGGCTTCAGCTGGCAAAAGAATTAAACACACTTACCGATATTGGCGTTATTGTATTATCGAGTCGTGACTCCCAAGCCGATCGTATTGCAGGCCTTGCACAAGGTGCTGACGACTATATTTGTAAGCCTGTCGATTTACTTGAGTTAGAACTTCGCATGCGCGCGCTCTATAAGCGTGTTGCCGTTAACCTAGAAGACGACGAAAGCGAAGAATTTATAGAATATGCTGACTTTAAGCTTCACCCCGATAACCGCACACTAATTACTGCTGCAGGCGTTGAATCACGCTTAACTGAAGCCGAACATAAAGTGCTTATTTGCTTAATTAGTAATGCGGGTAAAGCCACATCCCGTGAAAAAATATCAGAAGAAATAGGCCAGCCCGATTGGAGTCCAAACGATCGTACTGTTGATGTGCTGATTGGTCGTTTACGTAAAAAATTAAATGACGAAAAAGATCAAAAACGCATTGTTACCGTACGCGGTAAAGGGTATATGCTTTCTATTTAATACTTAGTTAATTGCGCAATAAGGCGCTCAAATGCGCGGTAATTAAGTGCCTCTTTAAGCTCATTTAAACTAATGTTTTCAGCGCCTTTTAAATCACTAATAGTACGCGCCACTTTAATCACTCTATGATAAGAGCGTGGCGATAAAGACAACTTCTCGCTTGCTCTGGCTAAAAACTGCAACTCTGCTGGCGCTAGTACACAGTGCACACTCATTTCTTTATTATTAAGCCTCGCATTAACCTTACCTTGACGTTTTAGTTGTAGGTAATAAGCCGTTTCAACTCTTGCTCTAACCTCAGCACTACTTTCCTCCGGCTGAGTACTTTGTAGTTCAACACTCGTTAAACGAGGTAGTTCTATTTGCAAATCAATACGGTCAATAAAAGGCCCCGACACACGCGATAAATAACGCATAACTTGATCGGGAGTTGCCCGCTTATCTGTATGACTCCCTGTTGGGCTTGGATTTAATGCTGTAATAAGCTGAAACTGCGCCGGAAACTCCATTTGCCTAGCTGCACGTGAAATAGTAACCGTACCGGTTTCCATTGGCTCACGCAGTGAATCAATTATAGTTATAAGAAGCTTGAAAATGTAATATCTTTATGTAGACCATTATAAATGCGAACAAAAACAAACACCTAACCATTATTAACATCATAAATACTACATACTATTATTACATACACTTTTATTTATTAGATCGATTGCCATTTCTATTATAAAAGCATATAAATTTTGACTATATACTTTTCTCATTCTGCTCCCTATTAGCTATTATCTAAGTGTGTGTAGCTGAATGTCAGAATGTTATAACCCTTCATCCACACAACAGCGACGACTAAAGCACCTTAACGCAAACTCCATTGTTGCTATTAAAGAAAATCCGTATCTATTAATCGCCTTTGGTATGCCATTTGATGATACAGATAAGCTTGTAGAAGCTATCGCCAACCACAGATTAAATGGCCCACAACATGTTTGAACAATGCGATAAGCTTTAATAACAGACGGGGTAGGAAAAATAACCGTTCTAAGCAAAATATTTAGGGCTTACTACAAATTTCAGGAACAACCTTTTAGGGTATTAAATTTATTCCAAATTTACTAACGACGAATGCAAACACACCAAAGAGAAAACAAGTTATTAAGGCGCTAAGACCAAGAGATGGCCAAAAACCAAATCGGTGCAGCAATGATGGAAATATTAAAAACATCGGTAAGGTAGGCACGACATACCAAAAGGTGTACCAAGCATGGCTCGCAATTTTCTCCGTTGGTTGTTTTTCAACGTACAACCAAATCATTGCTAAAATAGTCACTAATGGAAGTGCCACAATTAAAGCGCCAAGTTTATCGCTGCGCTTTGCGACCTCTGAAGCCGCCACTATAATTGCTGCAGTTACTAAGTATTTAAAAATTATCCAACCCATATTTTACTCACCTGTGTAAATAAAAGAATAAAAACCGATTGCCAGTCGGTTTTTTTTCTGCCACTATATTCCTACGTTGTTAAGAGATATTTAACTATGCAGTTAGGTGAATTAGAAAAATTAGTACTTCAATACTTGTGGTCTTATAAAGAAGCTGATGCAAAGCATGTGCACAGTCGTTTAGGTGAAGCACGTGGTTGCTCCCTTAATACTATTCAAAGCACCCTTGAAAGACTTTATAAAAAAGGACTTCTTAGCAGAACTAAGCAGAGTCATGCTTATAATTACCGCACTAAAGTTGATCGTAACTCGCTTATGGCTACTTTAATAAATGATATTACGGCTGACTTTGTTGAAGAAGGTGAAAACAGTTTAATTGCTGCATTTTCTTCTACTTCTACTAATTTTAATGATACACAGTTAGATGAGCTAGAAAGACTCATAGAACGACAGCGAAAACTACGAAGCGGAAAAGTGTAAACATGATTGTTGGAAATTGGGCCGTTTTTTTAAATTTAGCAAGCGCAGCGGTAACCGCTTTTATCTGTGTAGTCGTATTGATTTCTTTTTTTCACACATCACTTTGTAAAAAACTTGCCATTTTCCAATTTACCGATCGTAAATTCATGCTTTGGTTAACTATTAGCTGCCCTTGGTGGATCTCATTATTGTCTACGCTTGTGTTTTTTCAGGTACAACAAAATCCAATGTCTAATTGGTGGCAAGGAGTAGCTCACTGGCATCACCTTGAGGTTTTCTCTGTATATAGTTGGCATTCGGTATTGCTTATATCGGTTGTTTGTTTGATGACAAGTGCTAGCTTACATGCATTCTTTAGTCTTAATAGGCATCGTACAGCAATGAGCAGCCTATTGGCTTTATCAAACGCTCAACCTCACAGAGATTATCCAAACCAGTCTGTGTACGTTATTGAACACCTTGTACCAGAGGCATTTACTGTAGGTTTTTTCAATCCAAAAGTTTATATAACCAGTGGTTTACAAGTACTCGATGAAAAAACAGTACAAATAGTCGTACAGCATGAACTAGCACATTTAAAAGCCCGAGATCCGCTTTTTAAAACTCTGTTTAGTTTATTTTGTTGGTGTTTCCCTGCGCCAACGCGCGCGGCGTTACAGCAATCTTATACGGCTTTAACAGAGCAAATTGCTGATGTCGGTGCCACGCAGCATTTTGATGGTTTAGATGTGGCTCAAGCGCTTATTAATGTTGCTCGATTTCAACGACAACAACATAGCATTAATGACAATATATATATGAGTCATTTTAGTAATGAGCAAATAACTCAGCGTATACAAACATTGTTAACACCAATTCCCACTACGCCTAAACTACTTTTAATTGTCACGTTGTTTAGTTTTGTGGTTATCACTTTATTCACACTGTCGACTGTCGATAGTGTTCACCACCTTATAGAAACTTTTTTCATCCACTAAGTAAGGATTAAAATGAAATTATTCAGTCGTCATTTTGCCTACAAAAAACCGATTGGCAATCGGTTTTTTGTAGGCCTATTTATGGCTTTCTCAGCGTTGCCGTGTTTTGCAAGTTCTGAGGCTTATCAAACATTAAACCTAAAACAAGCCATCTCATTCACGCTTGCTAACAATCCACAATTACAAGGTTTTTTTTATCGCGACAAAGCGCAGCAAGGTAGGATAAAGCAAGCAAATATAGGCCAAAGAGCACAAATAGGTTTAATGATTGAAGATGCTTTTGGTACAGGTGAGCACAGTGGTTTGCAAAACATGCAATCAACTTTAACGTTCTCTTGGCTGATGCAACAAGAGCAAATTGATAGTCGCGTAAAAGCAAGTCAGTCTGAACTTGAGCAATTACGTATAGAGAAACAAATTCTAGTACTTGATTTAGCTGCGATGACCGCGAAGCAGTTTATTCAATTACTGGTGAAAGAAGAGGCACTAAAGCTCAATAAAATGGCAGTAAGGCAAGCGAGTGAGGTTGTTAATGCAATTGATAAACGGGTCCGTATAGGTAAGTCTTTGTTAATTAATAAATATTTAGCCGAAGCTGAATTAATTAAACAAAGATTACTCGTCGAAGATCTTGAGCATGAAATAGTCAGCGGAAAATATCAACTTTCTGCTTTGTGGGCAGAGCCTCGCACTGACTTTACACTTGCAGGTAACTTATTACAGTTACCTAAAATTGTAGATTTTCAATCACAGTTCGAGCGTTTTAAAAATGCGCCCCGCTTAATGCAGTTAGTAAGTCAAAAGCGTATTGCACAGTCATATATTGAATTAGCTCAAATTGAAGCAAAACCGCAATGGCAATTTACAACAGGGTTACGCCGTTATGAATCAACGGATGACTATGGACTCGTGGCTGGTATTTCTATTCCATGGGGTTCATCTGACAGTAATGCTGGAACGGTCGCTAAGTTACGTGCCGAACAAGATGTATTAACAGCGCAAGCGAATAGTTTAACTCAACAAACTAATAGCCAGCTTTATGTCCTACTTCAAGAAGTTAAGCATTCTGCTCATGTGATTGCTACCTCAAAAAATAAAATCATTCCCACGCTAGAAACCGCGCTTACGCAAGCAAAACAAGCATTTAACGTTGGTAAATTGAACTACAACCAGTGGAGCAGCGTGCGTCAGGCGCAATTAAGCGCGCAATCAGAACTACTTAGCGCTTATGAAAGCTTACATTTACAGCATATTGAAATTCAGCGTCTTACTGGCGCATCAATAGAACAATGAGATTATTTATGAAAACGACAAATTTTATTCCATCTATAACCGTTGCCGTATTGCTCGGCCTTAGCGCTGGGGTGCACTTACCCGCCAGTGCAGTATCAAAGCCTGCTATTGAACAAGCAGAGCCTGAAAAAGGACCGCATAATGGTCGCATGCTTCGTGAAGGGAACTTCGCACTGGAGTTAGCTATATTCGAAACGGGCGTTCCCCCCGAGTTTAGAGTGTGGTTAACTGATAATAAAAACCCAATTAACCCCGACGATGTTGAATTAACGGTTACGTTAACCCGATTAGGTGATGTGATTGATAATATTAACTTTACTAGCCAAAGTGACTTTTTACGTGGGGATATGGAAATTTACGAACCGCACTCTTTTATTGTCACAGTAAATGCGAGCTACCAAGGCAAAACATATCGTTGGCAATACGACAATCTAGAGGGGCGAACAAAAATCGAACCCGCAGTAGCAGATGCAATGGCAATTAAAACCGCAATTGCAAAGCCGCAAGTGCTCCATCAAACGATCCCGGCTTATGGGCAGGTTTGGTTGCCGCCGAGTGCGTATCGCACTGTTTTTGCTCGTTTTGAAGGTGTTATTACACACTTAAATGTGAAGCTAGGCGATAAAGTAAATAAAGGCCAAACTTTAATGACGATTGAAAGTAATGAAAGTTTAAACCCCTATGAGATTAAATCGCCTATTGCTGGTTTTGTCGCAAAACAAATGGCTAATTCAGGTGAGCAAACGAATAACCGTGAACTGCTTGTTATCACAGACGCGAGTCAATCTGTCGTTAAATTAGCAGTCTACCCGAGCGATTACAGCAAAGTATCTCAAGGCACTCCAGTGAGCATTAAACCAGAAGGTAGTCTTGTAAATATTACTGGTAAGATATCATTTATAGAGCCAAAAGTTAGAAACGATCAGGCAAGAATGGTGTGGGTGACGTTGGCACAACAGACTGAGCCTTTGCTGGAAGGGAGTTTTGTTAAAGCCGATATTGAAACGGCTTCTTTTGAAGTTCCTTTAGCGATAAAGAAAATAGGCTTACAGAGCTTTCGTGATTTTACGGTCGTGTATGCAAAAGTAGGCGATGAATATGAAGTCAGGATGCTTGAGCTGGGTCGCTCAGATGCGAAATGGATAGAAGTACTGGGTGGACTGCCCGTAGGTACTGAGTATGTTACTGAGAATAGCTATGTCATTAAAGCCGATATTGAAAAATCTGGCGCGTCACATGATCACTAGGAGAGCGTAATGTTAGAATCGATTTTACGCTTTGCTATAAAGCGCAATATTTTTGTCCTTGTGATGGTATTTGCCATTGCAGGATTAGGCTTATGGAATTTTACTAAACTGCCTATTGATGCAGTACCTGATATAACCAATGTTCAGGTTATGATCAACACCGAAGCGCCAGGCTATACGCCGTTAGAGGTTGAACAACGAGTTACTTTTCCACTTGAAAACGCACTTGCGGGGCTACCAGGACTTGTAAACACACGCTCAGTGTCTCGTTATGGTTTATCGCAGGTTATTGCTATTTTTGCTGATAATACCGATGTTTACTTTGCTCGTCAGTTGGTTAATGAGCGGCTGTCTAGTGCACGTTCGGAGTTACCGATAAACCTTTTACCTGAGCTTGGCCCCATTGCTACTGGATTAGGTGAGATTTTTATGTTTACGGTTGATGCTGTGCCTGGCGCTAAAAATCCCGACGGTAGTGATGTAACCCCCATTGATTTACGAACAGTACATGACTGGACAATTCGCCCTCAATTAATGCGGGTGCCTGGTGTTGTTGAAGTAAACCCTATTGGTGGTTACGAGCGTGAAATTCTCGTTGCGTTTAAACCTGAAAAACTACTGGCTTATAATCTTACCTCAGCAGATGTTGTTGATGCTATTGGTCAAAACAACCAAAACCAAGGCACCGGATTTATTGAAAAAAGCGGTGCGCAATGGTTAATTCGTGTCCCAGGTCAGGTTGCTGGTTTAACTGAAATCACTAATTTACCCATCAAAACTATAGACGGCAGTGCAGTGTTTATTAAAGATGTTGCTACTATAAGTGATGGTAAAGGGTTGCGTACTGGTGCTGCTACACAAAATGGCCGCGAAGTGGTGATGAGCACTGTGTTCATGTTAATAGGTGAGAACAGTCGCACAGTTGCACAAGGCGTTGGTGAAAAGTTAAAAGAAATCAATGGCAGTTTACCCGAAGGCATTGTCGCAAAAGCGGTGTATGACCGCACCAAACTTGTAGATAAAACACTTTCAACCGTTCAGACTAATCTGCTCGAAGGAGCCATTTTAGTGATTGTTGTATTATTTGTATTACTGGGTAATTTTAGAGCCGCATTTTTAACGGCCTTAGTTATCCCGTTTGCAATGTTAATGACAATAACTGGTATGGTACACACGCGTGTCAGTGCAAATTTGATGAGTTTAGGAGCTTTAGATTTTGGTCTGCTGGTTGATGGTACGATAATTATAGTCGAAAATTGCTTACGGCGTTTAGGGATGAAAGGCGATGCACCTCTTTCGTTAAAAGCGCGTTTGGAGGTCGTTTTTACAGCAACGCGCGAGGTCATACGACCCGCTTTATTTGGTGTATTTATTATCACCGTAGTTTATTTACCTATCTTTGCGCTGGAAGGTGTCGAAGGTAAAATGTTTCATCCGATGGCAATAACCGTTGTGATCGCTCTGCTTTGCTCAATGGCGCTTTCAATCACATTTGTGCCCGCAATGGTGGCTTTATTATTTAAGAAACCGGTTAAAGAAAAACCTAATCATATTATGCTTGGGTTAAGCTATATTTATAAACCAGTACTCGTATTAGCATTAAAAGGCCGCTGGACTGTGGTGCTAATAGCTTGTTTACTCGTAACATTTTTTGGCTATCAAGCAACACGCTTAGGCAGCGAGTTTGCACCAAATCTTGATGAAGGTGACATTGCCATGCATGCGCTTCGTATTCCTGGTACATCATTAAGTCAAGCGATTGAGCTACAAAAAGTGTTGGAAGAAAAAATTACGCAGATGCCTGAAGTAGAACGCGTATTTGCAAAAATTGGCACAGCAGATGTAGCAACAGATGCAGTTCCACCTAGCGTAGCTGATAACTTTATTATTTTAAAACCAAGAGAACAATGGCCAAACCCTGACAAGTCAAAAATACAAATTGTTGAAGAGTTAGCAGCCTTAGTTAAGCCAATTCCAGGTAACCGCTATGAGTTTTTACAACCAATTCAAATGCGCTTTAATGAATTATTAGCAGGTGTACGCGCTGAGCTGGCAATTAAAGTATTTGGTGATGACTTTGAAACGCTTGCTGCGTTAGGTAAAGAGATTGAATCTGCTATTGGAAATGTTGACGGTGTAGCTGATTTAATGGTTGAGCAAACAACGGGATTGCCAATGCTTGAAATTGTGCCCAATGTTGAAAAACTAAGCCAGTTTGGTATCAGCAAAGCACACATTCAGTCACAGTTAGCCACCGCATTAGGGGGGACTATTGCAGGTAAGTATTATCAAGGGGATATCCGCTCTAATATTGTTGTACGTTTAGAAGAGCAGCAGCGTAATAATGTGCAAGAGCTAGGTTACTTACCTATTAATTTACCTAATGGTCGCGCTGTGCCGCTCCAAGAGTTAGCAACAATCAAACTCACTAATGGCGCAAGTCAAATTAATCGCGAAAATGCTAAACGTCGTATTGTAGTGACTACCAATGTACGAGGACGTGACTTAGGGAGCTTTGTTGGAGATATTCAAACAATTATTGAAGATAAAGTCACTATTCCTGCTGGTTATTGGATTGAATACGGAGGAACGTATCAAAAGTTACAATCGGCCTCTGAGCGTTTAAGTGTGGTTGTGCCCGTTACATTGTTAATGATTATAGGCTTGCTTATTTTAGCTTTAAGCTCACTTAAAGATGCTGCGATTATTTTTACCGGTGTGCCTTTAGCGCTTACCGGCGGAATTGCAGCACTACTGTTACGTGATATTCCATTTTCAATATCTGCAGCGGTCGGTTTTATTGCTTTATCCGGAATTGCCATATTAAACGGCTTGGTAATGGTATCGTTTATTCGTGAATTACGCAGCTCAGGAATGGACCTTAATCAAGCGATAACAGAGGGGGCATTAACACGTCTTCGCCCAGTGATAACTACAGCATTGGTTGCCTCATTAGGATTTATTCCTATGGCACTTAATACAGGGATTGGCTCAGAAGTACAGCGACCTTTAGCAACCGTGGTAATTGGTGGCATTATTTCATCGACCTTACTAACATTATTTGTGATCCCCGCGCTGTATCGACTTTTACACAATGAAAAGGAGTATACTTTGACTGAAAGTGAAACGTTGGAGCAACATGATGCCAACTAAAATAATAAACGTTAGCATAATGATTACGGTGCTTGTTTTGGCTTTTCTGAGCTTTGAGACATTGGCACATGGAGTTGATGACAGCACTCGCGCTTTTTTAGAACAAAACCAAGGCGTACAGTTTGTACCATTTATTTATATTGGTGCAAAACACATGATCACCGGTTACGACCATATATTGTTTTTAATCGGTGTGATCTTCTTTTTGTATCGCAGTAAAGAGGTTTTGCTGTATGTAACTATGTTCACCATCGGCCACAGCACAACGTTACTATTAGGTGTGCTTGGCGATATTCAGATTAATGCCTATTTAATTGACGCTATTATCGGTTTTTCAGTTATTTATAAAGGCTTTGATAACTTAGGTGGGTTTAAGCGTTGTTTTAATTGGCAGCCAAATACAAAAATGGCGGTGCTTGTTTTTGGTTTGTTTCATGGCTTTGGTCTAGCAACTAAGCTGCAAGAGTTTCAATTACCCGAAGATGGATTACTGACAAACCTAATCGCCTTTAATATTGGTGTAGAGCTTGGCCAATTTTTAGCGCTCGCAGTTATTTTAATTGCCATTAATGCATGGCGTAAACTGCCGTCATTTCAACGTTTTTCAACATTCACCAACGGTGTATTAATGAGTGCCGGTTTAATGCTAGTCGGCTTTCAGTTAACCGGTTATATGATTAATTAATTTAGAGAAATATATGCAACATACAGTTAGTTCAAAAACACTTATAAAAGCCAGTATCACCGCTTTATTAGTCGCGACAATCGTCCTTGTGCTATTTATTCTTCCGGCCGAATATAACATTGATCCAACCGGACTCGGTAAACAACTAGGCGTTACTAAAATAGCCCAAGCATCAGCGCAAAAATCAGTTAAAGCACCAGACTCACTGCAAGTGGGCAGTGATGAGTTTCAAACAATTGAAGTTACTATCCCTGCAAATCGCGGGATTGAATATAAATTTGAGATGCAACAATATGAAAAAATGACCTACGAATGGATGACCGATGGCGCTTCTTTACATTTTGATTTACACGGAGAGCCAGCAGGAGACACAACCGGTTATTTCGAAAGCTATACAATTGCCAGTTTAAGCGAAATGAAGGGCAGCTTTACCGCCCCATTTGCGGGCTCGCATGGCTGGTACTGGAAAAACAACTCAAATAACCCCGTGGCTATACAGCTTTTAGTAAAAGGCCAATATAAAGTAATTGGTTTAAAAAAATAAACTTAAAATTTAACAGGAGAAAATAATGAATAAATTAATCTCAATAGTATTAGTATGTATTACGTTAATGAGTACAGGTGTTTTAGCACATAGCGATCATGGTCACGTTAGTGATCAGCAAGCGATTAGCATCGCAGCTAAATCAATAAAAAAACTGACTTTTAAAGACTATGGTTTTGAAGTTGGAAAGCTAAATGATTCTTGGAAAAATATTTCTTCAGAAGTGTTCTCAGTCGTAAGTGAGGGCGATAATTATTATGTTATTAAAGCGTTAAATGACGATGAACAGGTTTATTTCAAAATAACTAAAAATGGTCAGCTACTAGATGTAAAATCGAAGAACGACTTCTAATCTTATTAAAATTGGCACTGTGAATTTACAGTGCCAACTTTCAATCTGTATTTTCGATACTAATTAAATTAGAAGGTAAGGTTTAGTGGGTAATACCGACAATGGGTGTCGCGTTTGCTTTTTTAATAAAAACATTTTTGTATTAGCCGGTCTTTAAACTACTTTACAAGTTAAAGTAAGGCCTTTGTCGGGAAAAAGGAAAAAGCTATAGAGTTTTCAAGTCAGACTTTTAACCGATTCTACTTCGTTTCATATTTTAGCAAACAATTGCAAGCCGCTTAAAACGGCGATTAGTTTATTTTTTCTATTTGTTGCTTTCGCAAAAGGAAAACTTGGGATTGCCGTCGGTGTGTCTGTTGATGGATTCTTTAGCCCTAAAATTAAAATAACCAAGTTTAAAATTTATAAAGTTCATTTTGGATCCCTTGCAGAAAAAGCAGGGATTAAAGTTGGTCAATTAGTTATTGAACTTGATGGTTGCAAAATCCTAGGCTGCCCAGCAGATAAAGCGAAAAAACTAATGGATAAAGAAACAGATGCAATATTACCATTCTTAGTTAAAAACTTAGATGGCAGTAAAGCTTTGCTAAGAACCCATGTACGTGAGTAAAAACCTAACGAGAAATTAAACAAGAACAAAAACAGTTGGCGTTTAATTGAACGTTGAAGATATAGAATTTCTATTTTTTAAGAAAAACTGTCTATTATGAGCTCTAAATGCATTGCTTAATGTTTTAAAAGCGCGCTCAGAGTTGATTCAAGAACCCGATTTTTAATTGATTTTGGCTGTTGGAGTTATTCTATAGTCTTGTTATTAAGGTCCAAAGATTATAATTGGCACAATGCTACTATGAGAGTAAATTGAGCCATTAATAAGCTCAAATGTCGGAGGACATTAAAGTATGAAACTCGACAATAAATACTAAAACCATGACAATAAAGTTCGAAACTTTTCGATGCTATTTGTCGCAGTCTGCCTTTTGTTCTAACAAGCTTTTGCCCCAAGACGTGTTAAAGTAATTACTCTATAGGTCGGCTTTGAGCGATAAGCGGTCAGTCGTATTTTTTACATTGTATGACTGCTTCAAGCTCATAGCTGCCGTTGAACTTTCATTACTTGATGTGAAATTTGAGCCTAAAACTGCAATTTTCACTTAAAAAATTACATCCATTTACAACTGAAGTTTTACCTAACACTTTTGCATGGAGCTAGATCTCAAATTCCCAAAGCGGACATTTCCATTATTCAAGTTTCAAACGAATTTAGAGTATTAAGTCTAAGGCGCTTTCGCCCCCCAAGAGAGTTAGCGCCCCCTTCAAGCTCAGGCTGTGTGAAAACTATTTTGGACTTGCGTAATTTGGAAATAGCAACGGAAAAGGCTCTGTAGATTTAAATCTGTAGTAAGTTTGGTGTCAAACTAGAGGTTTGTTGCCCATCCCCTCGAAATTAACCTTAAGCCTGTTTTTTAAACAGTAATTTGAGGGGTAAACAATTATTAAAAGGTTTACTTAATGATGTTGGCAATAAATATGTATCAAAAGTGCTCTCATAATTAAATTATCAAAATGCTATAAGAGTTTTGACTAAACTAGCTAATTTCATATTAAACCCAAGGTCACTAGGTTTTTCAGTACCTTACCGCAAGTAAGGTTAATATCGAGGGGATGGTCACAAAACCCCTATCTTCTCTGGCAATATGGTTGGAGTACCTATTTATTCTACTTTGGCATAAGTTTAATGATTGTAATGTCAGTATTAGATATTGTAAAACCTATAAAGGTGCGAGTATGCAAAGTATAAAATTAAACTCAACAATAACTTGTCCTGAGTGTGGTCATAGTAAAACAGAAAAAATGCCAACCAATGCCTGTCAGTGGTTCTATAAATGTGAATCATGCAAAGTATTATTAAAGCCTTTAAAAGGTGATTGCTGCGTTTTCTGTTCTTTTGGAACTGTTAAATGCCCACCAATTCAAGAAGGACAAGATTGCTGTAATAGCTAATCATCATAGTCATCCGTCAGATTTGGGTTTACGTAAAATAAATCTGTCAGCATTCCGCTGTAGTAACACTAAAGGCTTCCGCACTAGTAAGAGAAATGGGGTCTCTCAAAAAAACGAGCCTGCAACAGGTTTGGTTAAAATGTCTTTTCATCTTTGAAAGTATTTCTAATTGTTTTTTGAATCTCTACATATTTCGTTTACAAACTCAAATTCCAACGTTGTATGTTCAAGATGAAACGGGCTTAGTCGTGTTGATATTTCATGCTTTATTGCAATATATTCCTGTTGATCAAAATAATGGTTCACTACTAAATGAGCAGTAAGTACATGCCTTTCACCATCAAGGGACCACAAATGAAAATGATGAATATCTTCAATAAATTTCAATGTTGATAATTCAATTTTTATTTTTTCTTGAATGGCTTGCTCTGGTGTTGCCTGCAAAAACAGACGTATTGCAGTACGGAGGTTTTTTAAGACATTAAAAAGAATAAATAAGGTAAATCCGATTGAAAGTATGGGATCAAGTATTGGCAGTTCGACAAACATTAAGACGATAGCAACAATTAGCACAGCTACCCAACCTAAAACGTCTTCCAGTAAATGCCAATTAAGTACACGTTCGTTTAATGTTTTCCCGTCACTTAATTTGAAGGCAGCATAACCATTAACAATCACCCCTAATATCGCTAACCATAACATGCCTTGAGCATCAGGCATCTCTGGCGATAACAATCGAGGGAATGAAATGGTTAACACATAAATTGACCCCGCTATTAAGACAACGCCGTTAATAAGCGCACCAAGTAAAGAAAAACGGTGGTAGCCGTAACTAAACGTTTCATCATGGTTTTTCTTGCTGAGTTTATTTAATACCCATGAGAGACCGATGGATAAACTATCTCCTAAATCGTGAACCGCATCCGCCATGATTGCGGTACTGTTGGTTAACCAGCCGCCAATAAATTCGATAATAGTAAAACAAACATTTAGTATAAATGCCCAGCCAATACGACTTGAAGACATATCTTTAGGAATATGACTGTGTCCATCGCTAGTTGGATGTTGATGTAATTTGTCGGACATTACTTTCTCCTATAAATTGATATCCCGCAGCGAATACCTACGGGATATCGAGTTAAAGCAAACCGTCATATTTGCTTTAGCCAAACAGCACTACCTTCTCATTTCTTCAATCCGACCTTTAGAAAACCAACCATAAAGTACGGGGAGGACAAATAAAGTAAGGAACGTTGCTGTAACCAAACCACCAACAATTACAGTGGCTAATGGTCGTTGTATCTCAGAGCCTACACCATTTGACATGATAATAGGTATCAAACCAAGAGCGGAGGTAATCGCTGTCATCAATACAGGGCGAAGCCTTGATATAGCGCCTTCGTAAACGGCTTCGGCAATACTTTCCATACCTGTTTCAATGCGTAGATTAATCGCTTCAACCATAACCACACCATTGAGAACAGCGACACCAAATAAGGTAATAAAACCAATTGAACTTGGGACAGATAAGTATTGACCAGAAATATACAAGGCGACAACTCCACCAATCATAGCTAAGGGTAAATTGACGAGTATGAGCATAGCTTGACCAACACTAGTAAAAGCAAAATATAGTAGCAACGCAATAATACCAATAGAAAGTGGAACAACGATAGCAAGTCTTTGCTGTGCTCTTTGTTGATTTTCAAATTGGCCACCGATATCAACAGAATAACCGGGAGGTAAATCAACCTTACTTGCAATTGCTGCTCTAATATCTTTAACGACACTCCCCATGTCTCGTCCTTGTACGTTGGCTTGAATAACGACGCGTCGCTGGACATCATCTCGGCGTACCTGAGGGGGACCCGATTCAATGGCAATATCTGCAACATCACCTAACCGTACCCATGCACCTGTTGGAGCTTGTAGCCGTAAGTCAGCAATAGTTTGTTGCTGATCTCTAAACTCTTTGTCTATCCGTAGATAAATATCATAACGTTCATTACCATTAATGACTTGTCCTACTTCCTGACCACCGATACCATTTCGCACAAGTCTCATTACATCACCAACCGATAAGCCGTATCGAGATAATTGACGACGGTTTGGTCTAACGACTAACTGAGATTCACCTGCGATTGGCTCCATAGCGACATCCCTTGCACCATCAACACCTTGAATAGCATTAACTATAGCCTGACCTTGCTGAGCAAGGACATCGAGATCAGCACCAAATAGTTTTATGGCTAACTGCGCTTTAACACCAGAAAGTAATTCATCTACTCTTGTTGCGATAGGTTGAGAAAAATTCAGTAGTAAACCGGGGAATTTCTCAAGTTTTACTTCCATTAAACCTTGTAGTTCATGGCGTGTTTTAGCGCTGGTCCACTCTACAACTGGTTTGAGACCAATATAGATTTCAATGTTACTCACTGGCTCAGGATCACCACCAATTTCTGCTCGGCCAATACGACTGGTAGCATAAGTTACTTCAGGAAATTCAAGTAATATTTTTTCCAATTTAGGGGATACTAAAAGGGCAGTCGCTAAGCTGGTTGATGGGGCCATGGTTACACGTAAATTAATAGTGCCTTCTTCAAGCTCTGGCACAAATTCAGTGCCTAAATTTGGCACTAAAAATAACGTACCAACAAGCAAGGCTCCAGCCCCGATAAGAACTACTTTTTTAGCGTTCATCGCTTTTGTTAAACTACTACGGTAAAGCTTTTCTAGCACACTAACGAAAGGGCTGGTTCGAGCTTTAAAACCTCGTTGAAACAGGTAACTGGCTAACGCAGGTACAACAATGAGTGATACGGCTAAAGACGCAACCATTGCAATCATAATACTAATAGCCATCGGCTGAAATAGTTTGCCTTCAACCCCTTCTAAGCTAAATAAAGGGGCAAAAACCACCATAATAATTGTTACTGCAAAAAATACTGGCTTAGCTACTTCTCTAGCGGCAATTTGTATGCGTAAACTAACATCGACATCTTTTTCGACATCAAAAGGATTCTCACTGTCATGCATTCCTTCATGACTATGTTCGTGACGACGATCGGGCTGACTGAGATGTTTGAAAATATTTTCCATCATCACCACTGCACCATCGACCATCATTCCAATCGCAACCGCTAAACCACCCAGAGACATTAAATTCGCAGACAAGCCATTGTAAGCCATGATCATTAATGCCATACCAACAGAAAGTGGAATAGAAATAAGAACCAGTAAAACTGCGCGTACATTGAGTAAGAAAAGTACCAATACAATAACAATAAAGATAAAAGCCATTGTCAATGCTTGAGCGACTGTGCTAACTGCTTTTTCAATTAAATCTGCTTGGTCATAAATAGGTTCAAACGTTACACCTTTTGGCAGGGCTTGTTGAATGAGCGGGATTCTGTCTTTTATGCCATCAATGGCAACTTTAGTATTTGCGCCCATACGTTTTAAAACAATACCGGAAACAACTTCACCTAGGAATTTACTACCATTAGCACCGACACGTTTAGTCATTGTGACAGCGCCTTGTCTAATTTCGCTTCCAAACTCAACAGTTGCCACATCAGAAAGGTAGACAACAGTACCTTCAATTGTTTTAACAGGGATTTGTTTTAGTTCTTCAATACCTTTTTCATCACTACTTAGCCAACCGACACCGCGTATAATTAGTTGCTCTTGGCCTCTATCCATATACCAACCACCCGCATTATCATTATTGTCTTCTAATGCGTTAGCGATATCTTCTTGGGTCAATTGGTAAGCAAGTAAACGAGAAGGGTTGATATTTACTTGGTATTGTTTAACATTTCCGCCGAATGCTAAGACATCTGTAACACCATCTACAGGCATTAACAATAATTTAACCACCCAATCGTTTAGACTTCGAAGTGACGTACTGTCATAACCAGAATCTTCATCAGCGAGTAGTAAGTATTGATATACCTGCCCCAAACCAGAGGTGTTTGGACCAATTTCAGGTGTTCCAACACCTTCTGGTATTAATTCTTTTGCTGATTGCAATCGCTCAAAAACCAATTGACGAGCAAAATAAATATCGGTGCCTTCTTTGAAGACAACCGTAATACCAGACAGCCCTGTTTTAGAAATAGATCGTACTTCTTCAACATCAGGTAATGCATACATTACCGCTTCAATGGGGAAAGTAATTAGTTGCTCTACTTCTTCCGAAGCTAAACCAGGTGCTTCAGTATTTATGGCAACTTGCACGTTGGTAACATCTGGAAATGCATCCAAATTCAAACGTGGAATAGTAAAAATGGCCGTAGCCGTTAACGCAACCAAGGCAAGTATCACCAATAATCGGTTAGCGACAGACCAGTCAATCAAACGATTTAACATGTGTTAGTTCTCCAATTATCAATAAATTAATGGTTATGTGCGTCAAAACTGCCTTTGGCAATTTCCGCGGCAACATAAAAAGCACCAGTTGTGACAATTTTTGAGCCTGCTGGCAAACCATGAATTTCACGTAATATTCCCAGTTGTCGTCCCAATTCGATTTCAACACCTTTAAATTCGCCATTTTCTTCAACAAACACCATCCAATCACCATCACTACCTCGCATTAATGCTTCTTCAGGTACAGCCAGGACCTTTTTGTCAGTTTCAAGGGAAAAATAGACATCGGCAAATAATCCTGGATGAAGCTTATGGCCGTCATTTTGAACCTGTAAACGTATAATGCGTGTGCGAGTTACTGGGTCTATGGTATGAGCTTTTTGAGTGACCGTAGCTATGTATGTATTGTTACCTACATTTACTTGCGCCTTTGAATTTTTGGGTAAGTCCAATTCCATTGATGGCGCTAAACGTGCTTCAACCCATAACGTATCCTCATCAGCCAGATCAAATAAAGTACCGCCGGATTCTATGCGTTGTCCTTGACGGAAATTATCAGATAATACAGCGCCAGAAGTCTCTGCGTTTAGGGTGTATTGTCCAAGTTTTTTAGTGTTGGTAGCCAAAGAGGTAATAGCGTCAGCAGATAAGCCATACGCATATAATCGTCCTAAGTCAGCCTCAAAATCGGTCTGAGCTTCTATAAAGCGTTTATCACCTACTGCTTTTCGACCAAGTTTTTGAACCCTTTTCCATTCTGAATCAGCGAGCCTATAGCTGGCTTGTGCTTCAGCCATTGACTCACTAAATAGGGTGACTAACGGTTGATTGATTTCAACATGATCACCTAAAGCAACATGGCGTTTTAGTATCACCGAATCTACTCTTGGCGAGACCAAATAACTGGTATAGTCATTCGCTTTTATCTCTCCTTGAGCATAAATACTGTAAGTCATCGCCTGAGGCTCTAGTACGGTTATGTTAATTTCAGCTAAATTTAATTGTTCCTTTGAAAGTTTAACTCCCGCACCTTCTTCTTCGTGTTCATTTTTACCTCCATGTCCATGCCCATCGTCTTTTTCTTCTTCGTGTTCATTTTTACCTTCATGTCCATGCCCATCGTCTTTTTCTTCTTCGTGCTCATTTTTATCTTCATGCCCATGTCCATCATCTTTTGCTTCAACATGCTTTTCGGTTTTTTCTGCTGATTGAACATTTGCAAATGTCGAAGTACTTATGGTTGTTATTCCACAAAATAGTGCGGCAAGTGTTATTAATTTAATTTGCTTATTCATATGTTTTTCCAAAATTGGTTCATTGACTATTAATTGATTCTTGATAATGCCTTTAATATTCAAAGCTGAGATAATTGCAGAGTCGCGGCCTTAATTTGGCCTACCTGTAATAGCCAGTCGATTTGGCTTAATTGAAATTGACTTTGTAATTCAATACCAGCATTAAGACCTTCAGCACGTTGTTGTAATGCAAGTAAATATTCGGTAGTACTTACATCACCGCTTTGCCATTGCTTTTGCAGTAAATCGCCACTACGTTTTCCTCTTCCATCCATCAATTGTTGCCATCGTTGATAGTTTTTTTGATAAGTGATTAAGGTGTCAGTGCTTGATTGGATAGCAAATCTCTGTTTGCGCATAACGGAGCGAAAATTTGCTTCAGCAGCTATTGCTTGTTGATTCGCAGCTCTTGCTTGTGCTGAATAATTGTTACGGATATTCAAAGGCATTGAAAAAGTTACGCCTAACACGTTTTCCCTATCATTTTTTCCTGCGTTAAAACCTATAGTTGGGTCAGCTTTAGTTTCTAACAAAGCTAGTTGAGCATCACTTCTAGTTATTTGCCACTGTGCTTTTGCCGCTAAGACTAAGGGATGTTGTTCAAGCCATTGAGGTGAAAGTTGATAATTAGTGATAGTTAAACCTTGCGCAGGTATAACCTCTTTATCTGGCGTCCAATCTCGTAATAGCTCTTTGGTTTGGGCTTCGGCTTGTTTTAATTGAACTTGTACCTTTGCGGTAACATTCAACATTTGGGATAAACTTAAAAAAGTAAGTTCGGCATCTACTTGCCCTAGATCTCCTGCTTTTTGACGGTCTTTAACGATATCAAGTAAGGTTTCTAACTGCTTTTCTTGCTCTTGGGCAATAACCGCTTGTTTTTTAGCTGCTTGCCAAGTAATTAACGCTTGTAAAGCTTGCGCTGTCTTTTCTTGAACAAGAAAGTCAAAGTGTTTGCTTGCTTGGGTTAAACTAAAGTTAGCTTGTTGCTCTTTCGTTTCTCGCTTATCCCACCAATCAATCGTTTGATTAATACCAATAGAATAATTATTAGCGTCACCTTCTCGTTCATAACCTGTCTCTAATTCAGGATTATAAAGTGGTTGCTTGTTTCCTTCAGCATTTGAAAAAACAGCATTCATTTCTTCTTTGGCGGCAATAATATCGGGATGTTTGTTTATTTGCATCGATAACCAAGATGTCGATGTTGTTTGTGCATTTACGCTTTGTATATTAATTAAAATAGCCAAAGACATACTGACGCATAGCACAGCGCCAATATTTTTTTGAAAAAATATTTTCATAAATTAAACTCATATTTATTTAAATAGTGTTAACTAACGACAGTGAAATCGTAGTAGACACGAATATAAAGATGCTCAGCTAAACTGAGCTATTCTAATAGAGTTAACTTATAGGGGGGATTATTGGGTTATCGTGAGGAGGGCTTGAATATTGAAATAAATACCCATACTGATGTCCTATTTGATTTGGACGCTCAGTAAAGGTTTGAGCTTGAACGAGCCACTGAATATGAGATCCATGGCAATGACCACAATGATGACAATCTTTAGCATTATGTTCATTGTCTGTTGGTAATTCTTTGTCAGCTACAAAGCGATCAGATTCATGTGAATGTTCAATTTGGATATGCTGAATATCAATTTCATGAATTTCTTGTGAATTTGCAATAGCTACAAATGATTGTAATACAATCAAAATGACTAAAGTAAAATTCAAAAGCACATTTTTCACAGCAAAGACCTTTAAGGATACATAACACAAATTTATTGAGAAGGTATTTAGAAAATAATTAAATTTAAGAATATTCAAAATAACCGCACAACAATAACATCTATAGTAGCTATAGAGTCAAGAAATATTTTCAGAATTAGCTAGATAACCCTTTTTTCATTTTATAATGATTATTTAATTAGTTTTCTAATGCTTTCTACATTTTTATTGATTAGATGTCGAATGACATTTTTATATAGCCAATTTTTAATGCCAGACAAATTAGTGCCATATTTCTCATAGAATTCATCTGGGGTGTTAAAAATACCAAAGTCATCATGTATACCTTCTTTTTGAATAAACGTATCTTTGCCTGACCATTCCACTTGTGGATCTAATAAACACTTTGTTGCAATACCATATCCGCAAAAATTATTTTTCACATTTTTAAACTTAGATTGAATAGATTTTAGATATGGGTCATCAATAATAAAGCCTTCTAGATTGATCCAATTATCTTCAAAAAGCACTTCAACCCAGCTATGAATAATGAATTCTGGAGCAAGCCACATAATGTAATTGGGTATAGCACCTTTTTGTAAGCTTTTCTCAATAGTAAATCCGTGAAATCTACAAGGAATATCCAATGCTCTTAATAAAGCCATTAAAAGAGTTCCTTTAGTATTGCATTGACCATACCCATCAGCTAAAACAAAGCTCGCACTTATATCATCACGACTGTTATACCCAAACTTTATTTCATCTTTAACAAAACTGTAAGCAGCCCCTATTTTTTCAAAATCATCAAGAGAATTCCAGCCTCTATTTTTAATCAAGTCTGTAATTAGAGGGGTATCGTAATCTAGAATATTCGATTTCTTTAAATATATATGTGATTTCATAGGATTCTGCTTTACTAATTCAGTTGCTGGCTAAAACGAGCAATAGTCATTAATATATGCTCGTTATTTATCTTGTTATTAACAGCTTATAGGTCAACACATCAACACTATAATCTCTATAGTAACTATAGGGTCAAGGATGAATTGACAGAATTAGCTAGATAGATATTTTCAATGTTCATTTTAAAACCATTAGTCAGCGATTTTTCTAATGTTCTCTACATTTTCATTGATAACACCCAGTTATAAAAATATTTTTTAATACTTTACTCTATAGTAACTACAGGTATTGCAATTGATAATAATTATCATTTAGGCTGTAATATTTAAGGTTCATAGTATGCAATTTTTTTGGAACGTGCGATTAATAAGTCAAAAACATATAGGAATAAAATCATCATTCTATTTAGTGTTGATGGCGACTATTTTATTTTCGACATTGAGTATAGCGTCAACGGTTGATGAGGTTGCTCAACTACGCCAGATAGCACAGTTGGCAGAATATGTGGGGGTCGATTACGCATCAGCGGTTGATAATGGCCAAGTAATTAACGATGATGAATATCAGGAAATGCTTGAATTCTCTCAATTGATAGTTGATAAAACGTCAAGTGATAATTATGTTATGCACTCTCTCAATGAGAAAGCATCGGCCTTACAAAAGGCTATTTCAACTAAAGAAAATGTAAATATTGTCAGGCAATTTACTTCTGAACTGCGAATTTCATTATTGGCTATGATGCCTGAGTTACCTCTCCCTAAAAGATTACTGTCTAAAGAGGCGACGTTTTCTTTATTTGAAAATAACTGTGCGAGTTGCCACGGTCTTTCAGGTCAAGGAAATGGTGTTTTAGCATCGGGATTAGAGCCTGCACCTACCGATTTTACCGATAAAAACCGTGCAGAAAACCGTTCACTTTTAGGCTTGTTTGATGCCATATCTAATGGGCTTGATGATACGGCTATGCCTGCATTTACACAACTAAAAGAACAGCAGAAATGGTCCCTTGCATTTTATGTCGGTGGTTTGGCATTCCAATCATCAAGCGAATTCATCAAACCATCGCAATCAATTTCATTACAAAACTGGATAAATTATAGTCCATTAAAATTATCTACAGAAACTGACGGATTAACGAAAAATGAAATTGAAGGGTTAAGAGCCGATCCAAAATTATTGTTTACCAATCAAAGTGGTCCTTTAGCTATAACCAAAACTCAATTAGCTGCCGCAAGCATTGCGTATAAAAATGAAGAGTATGAGAAGGCCAAAACACTTGCTGTGAGTGCTTATCTAGATGGTTTTGAATTAATTGAAAATAGTTTGGATGCACGAGACAAAAATTTACGTAAAAGCATCGAAGGAAACTTGATTAAGCTTCGTCAAGTGTTAAGTAACGCACAACAGGTTAATCAACTTGAAAGCCTTATGGAAATTACTGTGAGGCAACTCAATGACGCGGAAAAACTTCTGACAGAAACCACTTTATCAAATGAGGCTCTTTTTACTGCAAGCTTAGTTATTTTGCTAAGAGAAGGTTTAGAAGCCTTGCTGGTTGTGCTGGCTTTGATAACAGTGTTAATTCGAACTAAACGTCATGATGCCTTAAAATATGTCCATTTTGGTTGGCTCAGTGCGCTACTAGCGGGTTTTGCTACTTGGGCGGTAGCCCAGTCAATGATCAATATCAGTGGTGCAAGTCGAGAAGTCATGGAAGGTATTGCTGCAATGCTTGCAGCGTTAATGTTGTTCTATGTGGGGATCTGGATGCATAGCAAAACGAATGCTGAACACTGGCAGGCATACATTCAAAAGCACATTAATACACAATTAGAAGCAGGTACACTTTGGGGATTAGCCGTGCTCTCATTTATCGCTGTTTACCGAGAGGTTTTTGAAACGGTTTTATTCTATCAATCACTGTTAACACAAGCCTCAACGACTCAATACTCATTTGTTATCGGTGGACTTTTATTCGGGATAGCTGTGTTATCGATTATTGCATGGGGAATGTTTAAATATTCTGTAAAATTGCCAATTGCTCGTTTCTTTTCAACAACAACATATCTCTTATTAGCACTGTCATTTATATTGATGGGAAAAGCAGTTTCAGCATTACAAGAGGCTGCCATTATTGGAATTTCTCCATTGCCAATTACTGTAGAGGTTGATTGGATTGGTGTTGGGTCTACTTGGGAAGGCATAATGGCACAGTTGACAATATTGGTTTTATTTATAGCCTATATGTATAGATCTAGAAGAAAACAAATAATGATTTAAGATCAGCATTGTATCTAAACATTTTTAGCTACGTCACTGGTAAGCTTTTGTAAAATACCACACTGCTCAATTGTTCCATTATTTGAGCATGTGTTACTTAAGTAATTTAATTGTTCTTTTAGGCTATTAAGTTCTTTAATACGTTGTTCAACTTGCTGAATATGACTATCGATCATGTTGTTAACTGAGTTGCATTGAATCGAGGGTGAACTTTGTAACTCAAGCAGTTGACGAATTTCCGATAAGGTTAAATCGAGCGTTCTGCATTGTTTAATAAACATCAATTGTTTAAGTGACGATTTATTATATAAACGAAAATTTCCTTCACTTCGCTCTGGGGATTTCAAGAGTTGTTCTTTTTCATAATAACGGATCGTTTGTACTGAACAATCTGTTAATTTTGCTAGTTCGCCAATTTTCATAATATTAAATTTCTTTGTTGACTCTATAGTTACCATAGACTTTATACTTTGTAAAAATGTGTTTAGCAAGGTTTTTTATGTCAAATAAATGTAGTGGCCAATGTGAGTCAGTTGTTACTGACTCTAGTATTAAAAATACTGATGCTTTTGATGGGCGTTTCACCACTGATTATAAAGTGCCTAAGATGGATTGTCCTTCTGAAGAACGATTGATAAGGTTAGCGCTCGACGGTATTGAGCCATCTGTTGGATTAAAATTTGATATTCCTAATCGGCTAGTTAAAGTTTTTCATGATGCTCATTTGGATGAGATAACTACGAAGCTTCAATCATTGAATTTAGGTGCTACGTTAGAAATAACCAGAGAAAGTTGCAGTGTTGAAGCAACCCAAGCCAAAGTATCTGCTAAAGAAAATGAAGGGAAAGAAACCATTATTCTTAAGTGGTTACTGATCATTAACGGGTTCATGTTTTTTTGTGAATTCATCGCGGGTTGGATTGCTCAATCCGCTGGACTGATTGCTGACTCGTTAGATATGTTTGCAGATGCTGCTGTATATGGATTAGCGATATATGCGGTTGGGAAAAGTATTAAGATGAAACTCAAAGCAGCCCACATATCGGGATTGCTACAAGTTATCCTTGCGTTAGGTGCTTTAAGTGAAGTGTTAAGGCGATTTATATACGGAAGTGAACCCGTATCAAATTTAATGATGATTTTTGGTGCACTTGCGTTAATTGCCAATGTTACATGTTTGTTTTTAATATCTGATAGTAAAGAAAATGGCGCTCATATGAAGGCTAGTTGGATTTTTTCAGCTAATGATGTTATTGCAAATGTTGGCGTTATATTAGCAGGACTACTGGTAACACTGACAGGATCGCGTTATCCAGATCTTGTTATTGGATTTATAATTGCCCTTGTTGTATTAAGTGGTGCTCGTCGAATTTTACAGTTAAAAGCGTAGTTGAAATCAAATAAAAAAGTCTCTGTCACAACATTAATAAGCATCAACACTCAAGTATCTCGTATTAACACGATATATCATTAGCCAAGACGTTCTGGTCAAGTGACATAAGTTATGGTGTGGTAAAAACTTACCGCACCAACATCAATTGTTGCCTTTTAATGGTTTTCCTTTGGTTATTAAATGAATATTTTAAGCCGTTTATTTCAAACCGATTTTAGGAACGTCCGCTTTTCCAATAATTTTCAATTTTCAATTCTGCTGTCGGTTATATTAGGTCAACTAACTGGTACTAAGTTGATCTCGACAAACACTCTCAATTTCAAAATATTACTTCCGATTTGCGCACAAAGTGCTCCTAAATCCTGTGGCGCAATGTGCCCCAAACCGGCATAGTACTATTAAAGGTTTAGTACATAAGAATCATGTGAATTGAATGTCCGCTTTCGGTAATTTAAATCAATATTAAATATTAAGTGTTCAAACTTCACGCTGAGAAACTGGAACGACTTTAAGATTTCCTGTAGTGCTGCTTTATCGGAAGGGTTGTCACTTTAATTTAAAGTCTCAATGACGGGTTTGGTGGCTAACTCGCCTGTCAAAGGGATAGTCTCAGGGTTTGAGGTTTAATGGCTCCTGCAAGCTCAAAGCTGCCGTTGACGACTCGTATCTGAACATTCACTTTTGCCACTTTGAAGACCTAAGGTTTTAGCACCTATCGACATCTTTTGGGCTGTAAGCGGTCATAAATTAAGAGCTGAATCAATATATCTAGCAGTCACTATGAGCCTTCAGCGGACATTTTTTGGATTGATTTACCTTTAAAATCATTTCGTTTCGATACCAAAAGCAACATTAATCTATCGCTACAAGAATATATGCTTTTGGCTTTAAATTGTTCATTATGGCTACGGACTATTAAACTAATACTTAAATAATTGATGTACAAGATCTAAAATATCAGAGAGTTATATAGTCCAATAAGGCGTTCGGGTTGAGTATCACCGTGTTGTTAGGACGAATTTCACTAACAAATATAAAGCGTTCGGTTGATTGTGAAACGATGTTTATTTTTTGAAATTGAATATTATTTTCGTTTACGGTCGCAATCGCGGCTCCACCTTTATGATAAGTAAGCGCTGCTAACGGTGCTTGCCATTTAGGTTGTCTGAGCTTTTGGTTATTAATATTAATGGAAATGGTTCCGTTAAGGCCGGTTGGTAGATTATGCTCGCGATTATCAAACTCAGCTTCAACAAGCATGGTTCCGGATAAAACACTTATTGCTTGCGCCTTACGAGTAATGGTCGCAGATACAAAGATGCCCTCATAGCCTGTAAACGTGGCGTCGATTGTATCTCCAATTGATATTTTACTAACTTCGCTTTGTGGCACATAGGTGATTAACTTCAATTCGTTTATGTTTTGTAGTTTATAAAGGTAGTTATCTAATTGATTGTTAACGCTATTGACAATGTCGCCTATCTCAATATTTTTATCTGTAATATAGCCAGCAAATGGAGCCGTTATAATAAGTAATGACTGTTGAAATTGGTTTTGTTCTTTTTGTGCGAACAAACTTGCTATTTTAGCCTTTGATTTTTCTGTTTGAACGGTCAACCTATCTAATTCAGCTTTGCTAATTAAGTTATCTTTTATTAACTGCTTGGCTCGTTTCAACGTTAATCGATTTAATTCATGCTCGGCTTTGCCAAACTCAATGTCAGCCAGTATTTGTTGCTCTTGTAGTTTAATCTCAGGAGCATCAATTACTGCAAGTACATCGCCTTTACTGACCGCACTACCAATTTCTACATATTGTTCTTTGATATAACCACTGGCTCTAGAATGTAACTTTGTCGTTTGTTTAGCCTGTGAAACGGTTGGCAGACTCACCGTTCTTTGATCCAAAACTTTGGTCAGCGTGGCGGTTTGATAACTTGATGGAGGATTCGTTTCTGCGTGCACCGTTAAGGTTGTTAATATAAGTAGGCCAATAAGTGCAATGATGTGCATTACTTTATGTAATACGGAATCTTGGGCTTTAGATTGGGCGCTATGTCTGATTTTATGTTCTGTCATTTTAGTTTTCCTCGATATCTTGAAACATTGGCTTATTTCGAAAGCTCAGTATTAGTGGTACTAATGTCAAAGTTGCTGGTGTGCCAAAAATTAAGCCTCCAATAACAGCTCTTGCAAGAGGAGCGTTTTGTTCTGCTCCTTCTCCCAATGCTAATGCCATGGGGATCATGCCAACCAACATAGCTATAGCTGTCATAATTACCGGTCTAAACCTTGTCTTTATCGCAGACAATGCTGAATTTTTTGCTAGTTTTCCCGCAAGCATTTCAGCCCTGGCAAAGCTAACAACTAAAACACTATTTGCCGTTGTTACTCCCATTACCATAATCATGCCCATAAATGCGGAGACACTTAACGGCGTATTTGAGAGGAATAGGGCAAGCAAAGAGCCGCTAATGGCCATAGGCATTGCGCTTAAAGCCACAAGTGGCAAGGCCCAAGATTGGAAATTTATTACCATCAATAGAAATACTAAAATTGCAGCCATCACCATACCCGTAGCCAAGTCACTGTAGGCTAAAAGCATGTCTTTTGCTTGCCCTTCAATAATGATTTTATTGCCAGCTTTAAGAGTAGCCTTTGTCGACGCAACGTTTTTTGTGATGTCGGTATAAACCGAACCCAAATCGCGTTGATCAACGTTAATCAATATACTGATTGTCGGGGCTAACATTTGCCGTTTAATTAATGCAGGTCGAGCGCGTTTTTCTACACTCACTAGGCTTTTTAATAATACGGTTCCCTGAGCTGAATTAGTGGCTTTAACTGGCGTATTTAACAAAGTGTTTAACGAGTCTAAACGATAGGGTGGAACTTGAGCCGCAACAATATAACTGATGCCATTATTTGCCCATGTGTTTGGGAATAAGTTTGCACTCGAGCTTAGGCTCACTAATAGGGTCTGACTGATGTCAGTCATATTCACACCTAGTTTTTTTGCAAGTATTCTATCAATATTGAGATTGATATCAGGCCAGGCCGTAACTTGATCAATGATAATATCAGCAACACCTTCAACATTTTTTAACTTGCTCATTAGTTTTGTGGCGGCCTGTAAATTTCCTTTTATATCTCGGCCTGTGATTTTTACTTCAATGGCAGAACTAGCAGTGCCATTAAGTGTTTGGGAAATAATATCAGCAGGACGAAATAGCACTTGGTAGTCAGGGAATTGTAACGCTAACTGAGCTCTGATTTTTCTAATATAAAGGTCAGTTGGTGCATGATCAGGGGTTAACTGTACTAATATCTCGCCTTCTGAAGACGTGCTAATCATAGAACTAATCCAAGTTCGATTTATAGCATCTGGAGGTCCAATATTCTCAACAATGGCCTGAATTTCGTTAGCAGGGATTATCGTTCTAATTAATTGATGAACATTCGCAAACTGTTTTGCAGCCACTTCTAGTCGTACACCATTTTCAACTCTAAGGTGTAATCGAATTCCGCCCGCGTCAGATTTAGGAAAGTAGTCTTTTCCAAGCATCATAAACGAAGAAGTTAATATGATACTTGCCACGATACTCACTCCAGTGAGTACTAAGATGCGGCAACTCAATAGTCGCTTTAAGTTTAATAAATGCACCGCAATAATTCGGTCTAATTTTTTTTCAACCTTAATGTGGACTTTGTGCACTAACGAATTTCGGTTTACATTTTCACGTTCATTTTTCAGTAATAAAAATGCGAGTATGGGCACCAATGTTCTTGAGAGTATAAAAGATGCAATCATAGCGAGTAGAACCGCTAAGGCTAAAGGCTCAAAAACGTATGCGCTTGTACCACTTAACAAAAATATAGGCATTAAAACGATACATATGCTCATCGTTGAAACAAGCTCAGGAAATACCACCTGCTTGGCGCTATCAATTACGGCTTGTCGAATTGATTTGCCGTAATCTAAGTTGCGGTTAATATTCTCAATTTCCACCAAGGCATTATCGACTAATATACCGATTGCTAATCCTAACCCTCCTAATGTCATGAGATTTAATGTGTGACCAAAAAAAGTTAACCCTGTAAGAGAAGCTAAAAGGGCTAATGGAATAGAAGTAAGCACAATGGCTGTGCTGCGAACACTGCCAATAAAAATTAAAACGACCAGAGCGACTAAAAGGGCGACTATTACCGCTTCAATTAACACTGCATTTCTAGAAGCCACAACAAATTTAGATTGGTTAAATATAGGCGTTAAGGTTAAGCCTTTAGGCGCACCTTTTTGTATGTTTGGTAAACGACGGTTGATTTCATTAATGATATCTACGGTAGATGAATTCCCTAGTTTTAAAATAGAAACAATAACGCCTGCTTGCCCATCTACACGAGCTAAACTAGTTGCAACAGCGCCACCATCACGAACCGTTGCAACATCTTGAAGTTGAATTAGACCATGTTCGCTATATTTAATGGGGATAGCTTTAAACTCAGCTACACCTTCCGGACTCCCATTAGTTGAAACGGTAAAGGCCACTTTTCCTTCACGTAAAATACCAGTCGGTAACGTAATGTTTTGTTGCGAAATAGCCATGGCTACTTCTTTTGCTGTTAGTCCATGCACCTGTAATCTATCGGGATCAATATCTACCATTAGTTGTCTAGGAGCTCCACCAAAAGGTAGGCTCAATCGTAAGCCAGGTATTGACTGCAATTGTCGTCTTAGAGTTAGTCGAGCGTAATCATACAGTTGAGACTGAGTCATCGTTTGAGAAGAAACGGCGAGTTGAAGTATAGGTACGCTTGACGTCGTATAATTAACTATTAACGGTGGGGTCATTCCCTTTGGTAGCCGCTTTAAAATGGTTTGAGAGACACTGGTAATTTGCGATAGTGCAACAGCTAACTTTGCTCTGGGGTGAAAACTGACTTGGATGAGCGAGTAGCCATTACCATTTTCAGATTGAACACGCTTTACATCGTCAACGTTATTCATGATGGCAATTTCACTAAATGATGAAATTTTTGACGCCATTTCAGAGGCACTAAGACCTGGGTATTGCCACAATACGTTGACATAGGGAATATCAATTGAAGGTAAAATGTCAGTAGATGTTTTTTGTAAAGACCTAATGCCAAACAGCAACAACAGTATAACCAATACGCCAACCGTATAACGTTGACGAAGAGCGAGCTTAACTAACCACATTTATTTAGCCTCTGTTAATAAAATATAATTCATCTGACTAAACTCTACTTACCGTCATTTGGGGCAAAAATATCGGCTAATATTGACTCAGGAGGCAAGCCAATTTGTTTATTAAATTCTCCGTCTGCATTTAGATAAAAAGTAGCTGGAGTTGCACGGGCACCTAAAGACAGCATGGTTTTATAGTTGTTAATTAGCTTGTCACGGATCGTTTTTTCTGGGTTCTCAATTGGTTTTATAGACTGAAATAATCCTGAGCCAGCTAATTTTTTCAATTGTTCTTCAGGATTATCCGCGCTTAATATGGCCGCGGCTTTTCCTAAGCTGTCTGCTTTTAAAATACCGACTAAAATATGACGAATTTGCACTTTTCCTGAATCAACCCAAGGCCGTGCCTTATCCCATAACTGCTTACAATAAGGACAATTGGGATCCGTAAAAGTGTAAACAATACGCTTGGCTGACGCAGAGCCATCTCTTACCCAATGACTGTTTTCAAGGGCTTGCCAATTCTTAACCGCCTTTGGACCATTAACATAAGCATTCAGCTTTTCTTCACCTACAGAATTACCTTCAGTATCCACTAATGGGCCGGTAAATAAGTACTTTTCGTCTTCAGTGACATACAAAGTAATAGTCTCATTTTGAAAGTTAGCGATATAGCCAGTCATATTTGCCGGCGCTTTAAAAGAACTGACCACTTCACCACCTTGCTGAGTGAATAACGTTAAGGGTGCTGGGTAGTTAACTGTTTCTGTAGCAGTAAGATTTAACGGCAAAAAAATGTAAATAAAATTGATATTTTCATAGGTTTATCCTTTTTTTAAAGGTACGACGGAATTAATTTGATTAAGGTAATAACGCAAGCTAGCTTGAGATAATTCGCCCATATGGCTAGTAACTAACTGCCCTTTTTCATTATAAAATAATGTGGTTGGTAGCCCTGCGGCGCCAGTTTCTCGGCTAACATTGCTAGTGGGGTCGATGAAAACATTTTTTAAATCCAACGCTGTTGAATCAATAAAATTTTTAACACTAAGCAGGCTTTCGCCTTGATTAACAAAGACAAAAACAAGCTCAGGGTTATGTTTTTGAGCGGCTTCTAATACCGGCATTTCTCTACGACAAGGTGGGCACCAAGATGCCCAGAAATTAATAACAACTGGCGTGCCCTTATAGCGTCTTAAATCGACTTCATGGCCTTCAATATTACGTAAAGGTGAGCTAGGCAGTTCGACTGCTGCTTGATAAATAACAGCAAAAAAAGTAGGAATAATTAAACAGAAAAAAGTAATTAATGCCGATGTAAAATAAGCTTTAATGAACAATTTATTACGTCTAGCATAAAACATCAGTACCAAGGCACCAGCGCCCCAACCTGTGCTAGGTATAAAGCCACCATCACTTATATTTACTAATTGCCACCAATTCTCTTGGTAGCTTTGCCACATAGCGATTATAAAGGTCAATCGTGCGGTTAAAAAACCAATAATAATGGCTGTGAATATATACTCTAAAAACTGTTTCTGTTTTGCATTGTTACGTGTTTGAAGATAAGTTATTCCCCAAAACATAAATAACCCTACCAGAGTAATTAATTGTGAAATTGAGAGAACTATCGGCCCTACAGCAATACTTAGCATTTATTTACCACATCTTTTTTCCATTAACTTACCAATGATAAATCGCTAATATTAAGCCAACATTAAGAAAAAGTTCATTCGCTAAACCCTGCTAAAAACTTAATTTATCGCTTGTTCTCCTGCGCTTTTTCACGTTAATCTTAGCGGCATAAGAATTGTATTTGAGCAAAAATGTATATTTTATTAGTTGAAGATGATGCTGTTATTGCTGATGCCATTAGCACTTTTTTATCGGGTGAAGGTATGGCTGTGGAACATGTTGCTTCAATAAGTCATGCAAAAAATATCTTGAATAAAAGCAACTTCGATCTCTGTATTCTTGATCTAAATTTACCGGATGGAAATGGTATAACGTGGCTAACATGGCTGCGAAAAAATCAACACTCATTGCCGGTACTAATACTCACGGCGAGTAATTCAATTGACGACAAAGTAACAGGATTAAAGAATGGCGCTGATGATTATTTGGTTAAGCCATTTGACCTAAGAGAGTTATTAGCGCGTTTGTACAGTATAAAGCGACGCACAACCGACAGACTAACAAACACCATTTCACATGGCCTGCTGACTTATCACTTAGAACAACACAAACTATTAATTAATGACAAACATATCCCCTTATCTCGGAACGAAGATTTACTTTTAAAAATATTTCTTAACAATCCACAACGTATTTTATCTGAAAGCCAATTAAAAGATGTTTTATACGGCACATGTGACGACGTAGCCAGTAATGCCCTGAATGTACATATATTTAATTTACGTAAAAAAATAGGAACTAAAGGCATAGAAACTATTCGGGGTTTTGGATTTCGACTAGGCTCAATTGAAGTAACTGAACAATGAGCTTGCGCCTTCGCCTAACAATATTAGTGGCAGCCGTATTTATTGGTTTTTGGCTATTAGCCAGTGTTTGGATGGTGACGGGTCTTAGTCATAAATTAGACGTCAGCTTTGATAAACGTCTAGAATCTACCGCTATAATGCTAAGTAATATATTAGCGCATGTGCCACAAAGTGCTATGTCAGCCTCTTTACCAGCAATAATGGAAGCCAATGAAGTTGGTACGGCAAAGGGATTAACCTGTCAAATAAGCTCTTTGCACGGCAGTATTATAGCAACAAGCAATAGCAGCACTTTTCCCAATAGCACAGCAGTTGAATCTGGGTTCCATTATATTCAAGCTGAAAGTACAGCGTGGCGTACGTTCACTTTAATCACCAGCCAACATAAAATAACCATTGCAGATAAGGTTTCTGAGCGTGATTCTTTATATTATGATCTGCTTAAAAGTATTCTTATTCCCCCTGCATTAGCGATTTTAATTACGTTAGGTTTATTATGGTTTGCAATTGGTACAGGCATAAAACCGATAATGCTACTAACTTCAGCACTCGAAAAACGCGGTAGTGAAGACCTTGCTCCCATTCAAATACAGCAACCATTAAAAGAACTGCAACCACTGATCAACAGCCAAAATGCACTAATGGCACGATTAGCTGAAGTGATATCAAGAGAGAAGCAATTTACCAGTAATGCTGCACATGAGCTTAGAACACCGTTAGCGGGTATATTGGCTCAAGCCCAACTTGCTGAACTAACAACAGGAGACAAGCAACAGCGAGCTTTATTGCAGGTAAGTAAAAGCACAAAGCGTTTAAATTCTATATTAGACAATTTACTTTTACTGGCAAATATTGATGCAATCACCCAAGTCCATACTGACGAAACTTGGTCAGTTGAATTACTCATTAAAAACATGATAAATGAGACAACGCAAGGTAGTGAACGTATAGCTTATTCAATACAAGGAAAAGAACTCATATCCGTTATCCCATCAGCTATGATCGCTATTGTTTGCCGTAACCTGCTCGATAATGCTTTAAAATACAGTCCCCCAAAAACACCTGTTTTAATGGCCATTAACGTTACAGAAAGCCTTTTAAATATTAATGTTAGCAACACGGCTAATGTTACCGCCACAGACATTGACAAAATGACTACGCGCTTTTGGCGTAGCGGTTCAGCAGAGGGTGCCGGTCTTGGCTTATCTATTGTAGATACCATAGCGATAAACTATAAAGGCTCAATTACACTGGCAAATAATGGTAATACTTTTGTAGCTCAGTTCTCAATACCTTTGACAGAAAGTAAAATAGCTTAAAATTAAGAACATATCGTTTTTAATACGTTAACCCTTTCACAGCCAACGAGTTTGCAATTGTATGAACGCAGCAATAGTAGATCTATCGGTCATGGAGCTATGTATAAAGGTGGTGATTATTTCCCTGTTAATTTACTAACAAAATTGCCCGTAAATTTATTAATTAAAGTTGAATCTCATGTTCAGAATTAGCTTAACTTTCAAAGTAATGATTAAATACTTTTCTATTAGGACAAAAAAAATGATGTAAAATCACGGCGACTAGGCTCGCAATTAACGTTGAACAATAGGAATATAATGAGGGCAATAAACAATAAACTTGTGTGTCGATTTCTACAGGTACTTTTAGCTTTCCAAAATACTCATAATAACTTCTAAATACCAATTGTTTTAGGTCACATTTAGCCGTGAATTTTAATGTCTGCTTAGTAGATTAGAAGTCATAAGGGAATCATCAAAATAATGAGCGCACAATATTCGAATGAGATAGGCACATGATCTGAACACCCTAATTATAGGTTTATTCAGACTGAAAGGACTATAAAGCGCACAAAGTTAGCATTAATAATTTGATGATGAACGACCGCAATGGTGGCTTAGCTGTCCAATTCAGAGGTTTTTGAAAAGTAATGTCAATGTCTGCTGTTGGCACATAGCCGAAGTTCAGTATCTTGAAGCTTTGAATGATTAGCTATCTCCAAGCTCTAAAATCAGTGAGGATGTTTGACCAAGTAATGTTTAACATTGATCTGTAGATTACCCCCAAATTTTTCTTTCTCTATTTTCCTAAGATCCACATGAAAGTTGTCAAAAATTTTTATAACTTAAATACTAATTAACGTTCCCTATATATCGACTCTAATGTCAACAACAACCGAAAAGTGATCCACTCCACCATTTGAATATTGATCCACTATTTATTAAGGTTTTCCATTAAC